>DATIGQ010000128.1 GCA_035454605.1 Terriglobales bacterium | reverse complement strand
GCCAAAGCAGGAAGAATAGCGCCCTTCGGCGGACAGTCATGCCAACATCAGTCTACCTCTTGTAAGGCTCAGGCACCTTCAAAGACTCCTATCTGTCGTTCCTCGGAAGTGAGTTTCTCGAAGGTTTTGTCGAGCCGTTCGTACTCGTCGTGATGTTTCCGCTTGAAGGCGTCGTACGCGGCGAGCGAATCCCAAATGTCCACAGTCAGGTAGCGACCGGAATCCTTGCTGTCGCGCAGGAGCGTGGTGCCGCGGTACGCCGGGTCGCGGCGGAAGAGCTGCGCCCAGGTGCCGTCGCTCCTGTAATGACGCTCGAACTCCGACCGCTTCCCCGCCGGCACCCGGAACTCCCAGACGATGTGAACCAAGGCCGACCTCCGCGATTCATTCTACGGAAAGGGCGTCCCCTCTTTCTCGCCCACGCATCGGAACGCCGTCCGGCGTTTGACCACGCTTTCTTCCCTCCCCTATAGTGGAAACAGGCCCGCATCCGCAGGTCGAAATCCGATTCAGGGATCCTTTTGAGTCCAGACACCAAAGAGAGTTGTGCGCGCGAGGTCGAGATCGAAATCCCGGCCGACGTAGTGGCCCGGGAGACCGAGGCCATTGTGGAGAAGTTTCGCAGCGCGGCACGCCTGCCGGGGTTCCGCAAGGGCAAGGTGCCGGCCAGCATCATCCGCGGACGCTTCGCGGAAGAGGTGAAGAACGAAGTGATGGAGGCGCTGGTGCCGCGCTACTTCCGCGAGGAAGTGAAGAAGAAAGGCCTCGAGCCGGTCTCGTCTCCGCGGATCACCGATATGAGTATCCACGACGGCGAACCGCTGCGCTTCAAGGCGTCCTTCGAGGTGCTGCCGGAGATCGAGCTGGGCGCATACCAGGAGCTGCGCGCGGAGAACAAGGACGTGAGCGTCTCCGATCAGGACGTGGAGCACGCCCTGGAGCACTTGCGCGAGCAGAGTGCCACATACTCACCCATCGAGGGCCGTCCGCTCGCGGAGGGCGACTGGGCACAGGTGAGTTTCAAGGGAGCGCCGAAGGCCGGAGAGCAGACCGCGGAAGGCGCGGGGAAGGCGGAACCGGTCTCCGTCGACGACGTGATGGTGCAGATCGGCGGCCCCAACACCGTGCCCGAATTCAATGAGAACCTGCGCGGGGCCAATGCGGGTGAGGAGCGCAGTTTCGACGTGGCGTATCCGGCGGAATTCGGCGACCAGCGCCTGGCCGGCCAGACCTTCCACTACACCGTACAGGTGCGCGGCATCAAGAAGAAGGATCTGCCGGAGCTCGACGACGCCTTCGCGCGCACCCTGGGCGAATTCCCCACGCTCGACGACCTGCGCAAGAAGATCCGCGAGCAACTGGAAGCCGAGCGCCGCCACGATGCCGAGCACGAGGCCAAGGAAAAGCTCATCGATGAGCTCATCCGCCGCCACGACTTCCCGGTGCCCGAGGCGCTGGTGGAGCGCCAGGTGGATTTGCGGCTGGAACGTGGCCTGCGGGCGCTGGCCGCCCAGGGCATGCGCACCGAGGACATGCGCCGCATGGATTTCGAGCGCCTGCGCTCCGGGCAGAGGGAGAGCGCGGTGCGCGAGGTGAAGGCTTCCCTGCTGCTGGACCGCATCGCGGAACGCGAGAAGGTGGAAGTGACCGACCAGGAAATGGATTCGGAAGTGGATGCGCTGGCGCGGCAGATGCGCCAGACGCCGGAAGCCATCCGCGCGCGTTTGACACGTGAAGGAGCGCTGGATAGAATCCGCAACAGAATCCGGCACGAGAAGACGCTCGATCTTCTGTACCGCCGATCCGCTTAATTCTGGAATTATTCGCTCCCCTCCCCGGCCCGCCAGCGAAGGCCGGAGTGTAGGCGGAGGAAAGGAACGCAGGACATGCTCGTGCCCATGGTAGTGGAGCAGACAGGCCGCGGCGAGCGCGCCTACGACATCTATTCCCGTCTCCTGCGTGACAACATCATCTTCATCGGCAGCTCCATTGACGACAACGTCGCCAACCTGGTGACGGCGCAGTTGCTGTTCCTGGCCGCTGAGGATCCGGAAAAGGACATCCAGCTCTACATCAACTCGCCGGGCGGCGTCATCACCGCCGGCATGGCCATTTACGACACCATGCAGTTCGTGCGCCCCAACGTGACCACCATCTGCATCGGGCAGGCGGCTTCGATGGCGGCGGTGCTTCTGGCGGCGGGTACCCCGGGCAAGCGCTTCGCGCTGCCCAATGCCCGCATCCTCATCCACCAGCCCTCGATGGGCGGCCTTTCCGGACAAGCTTCCGACATCGACATTCACGCCCGGGAGATCCTGCGCATGCGGGAGGTGCTTAACCAAGTACTCTCCAAGCACACCGGACAAAAGCTTGATAAAGTAGAAAGGGACGTGGAACGCGACTTCATCATGAGCGCGGGCCAGGCCAAGGAGTACGGGATCGTAGATGACATCATCTACAAGCACCCCAAGTGAGCGCTTACGAAGACAAGGCGGTTCTTCCGGCCCCAGCCACCGGCAGACGGAAGGAGCCGTAGCATGAAGGCGCGATCCGGTTCGGACGACGTCCTGCGTTGTTCCTTTTGCCACAAGTCGCAGGATGCGGTGGCCAAGCTGATTTCTTCTCCCAGCGACTATCCCCGGGCCTACATCTGCGACGAGTGCGTCGCGGTGTGCAATTCCATCCTCGAGGATGACCGCACGGAATCGCCCGCGGCCACCGTCCCCACCGATCTTCCCAAGCCACACGAGGTGAAGACGTTCCTCGACGAATACGTCATCGGGCAGGAGCAGACCAAGAAGAAGCTGGCGGTGGCGGTCTACAACCACTACAAGCGCATCCACATGAACCGCCAGCGCAGCGAGGTGGAGCTGACCAAGTCCAACATCCTGCTCATCGGCCCCACCGGCACCGGCAAGACCCTGCTGGCGCAAACGCTGGCCAAGATGCTGGATGTGCCTTTCGCCATCGTGGACGCCACCACCCTGACCGAAGCCGGCTACGTAGGCGAGGATGTCGAGAACATCATTCTCAAGCTGCTGCAGTCGGCCGACGGCGACGTAGGGCGCGCGCAGACCGGCATCATCTATATCGACGAAGTGGACAAGATCGGGCGCAAGGACGAGAACCCGTCCATTACCCGCGACGTCTCCGGCGAAGGCGTACAACAGGCGCTGCTCAAGATCCTGGAAGGCACCATCGCCAACGTTCCGCCGCAGGGCGGGCGCAAGCACCCGCACCAGGAATTCACGCCCGTCGACACCACCAACATCCTGTTCATCTGCGGAGGAGCCTTCGTCGGGCTGGAGAAGATCGTAGGCCGGCGCATGGGCAAGAAGGCCATGGGCTTCCGTGCCGAGGCCGAGTCGCAACAGCAACCACAGGAACAATCGGCGCCGGAAGCAGAGGCGTTGGCCGGCGGCAAGCGTGACATCGAGCTGCTGCGCCAGACCCAGCCCTCCGACCTTATCCGCTTCGGCCTCATCCCGGAGTTCGTCGGGCGACTCCCGGTGATCGGCGTGCTCGAGGACCTGGATGAGAACGCGCTCATCGAGATTCTGCAGCGGCCCAAGAACGCCATCATCAAGCAGTACCAGCGGCTCTTCGAGTTCGAGAACGTGAAGATGAAGTTCAGCGAGGATGCCCTGCGGGCCATCGCCCGCGAGGCCATGGTGCGCAAGGTGGGCGCGCGCGGCCTGCGCATGATCCTGGAAGAGCTCATGCTCGATGTGATGTACCATCTGCCCAGCCAGAAGAAGGTCAAGGAATTCGAGGTGACGCGCGAGATGGTGGAGAAACGCGACGTCACTATCTCCCTGATGGAGAAAGCAGGCTAGTGACCCGGGAAAAATTCAATACGCGCAAGCTGCCGATGATGCCCATACGGGACGTGGTCATCTTCCCGTACATGATGACGCCCTTCGTAGTGGGGCGCGAATCGAGCGTGCGGGCGCTGGAAGAGGCCCTCGCCGGCGACAAGAAGATCTTCCTCGCTACCCAGCATGACGCTTCCGTCGACGAGCCCAAGGCCAACGAGATCTATCAGGTGGGCACCATCGTCAACATCGTGCAGAGCCTGAAGCTGCCCGACGGCAACATCAAGGTGCTGGTGGAGGGCGTGGAGCGCGGCAAGATTTTGCAGGTCACCGAAGCCGAGGGCTGCTTCCAGGCTTCGCTGCGCACCGTGGCCTACCAGACCGAGGTGACCCCGCAGATCGAGAACATGATGCAGCGGGTCACCGGGTTGTTCGAGCAGTACGTAAAGCTCTGCCAGTCCCTGAATTACGAGACCATGCTGGCGGCCGTGCGCCTGGAGGAACCGGCGCGCCTGACCGATACCATCGCCGCCAACCTCCAGCTTTCCATCGAGGAGAAACAGGAACTGCTGGAGATCTTCGATCCCGTCGAGCGCCTCAATCGCATCGCCGACGTGCTGGAGATCGAGATCGAAAAGCTGAACGTCGACCGCGCCATTCAGACCCGCGTCAAGAAGCAGATGGAGCGCGCCCAGAAGGAGTACTACCTCAACGAGAAGATCAAGGCCATCCAGAAGGAACTGGGACGGGGCGAGAAGAACGAACTGGAGGAACTGAAGAAGAAGATCGACTCCGCCGGCATGCCCAAGGACGTGCACGAGAAAGCCCTCCAGGAACTGAAGAAGCTGGAGGCCATGCCGCTCATGTCGGCCGAGTCCACGGTCTCCCGCAACTACCTGGACTGGATCCTGGCCGTGCCCTGGAAGAAGCGCTCCAAGGAGATCCGCAACATCGACCGGGCGGAGAAGATCCTGAACGAAGACCACTATGGTCTGGAAAAGATCAAGGAGCGCATCCTGGAGTTCCTGGCCGTCCGCCAGCTGGTGAAGAACCCCAAGGGCTCCATCCTGTGCTTCGTCGGACCTCCGGGCGTGGGAAAGACTTCGCTGGGAATGTCCATCGCGCGCGCCACCGGGCGCAAGTTCGTCCGCCTGTCGCTGGGCGGAGTGCGCGACGAAGCCGAGATCCGCGGCCATCGCCGCACCTACATCGGCGCCCTCCCCGGCCAGATCCTGCAGATGATGAAGAAGGCCGGCACCAAGAACCCGGTCTTCATGCTCGATGAAGTGGACAAGATGTCCATGGACTTCCGCGGCGATCCCTCCGCGGCGCTGCTCGAGGTGCTCGATCCCGAGCAGAACTTCATGTTCATGGATCACTACCTGGACGTGGAGTACGACCTCTCGCAGGTGTTTTTCATCGCCACCGCCAACGTGTTGCACACCGTGCCGCCGGCCCTGCAGGACCGCATGGAAGTTCTGCGCCTGCACGGCTACACCGAGCCGGAGAAGATCGAGATCGCCAAACAGTTCCTCATCCCCAAGCAGCGCAAGACCACCGGCCTGACGGAAAAGAACCTGCAGTTCACCGATGCCGGCATCTCCACCGTGATCCAGGCCTATACCCGCGAGGCGGGCGTGCGGAACCTGGAGCGCGAGATTGGCAGTATCTGCCGCAAGGTGGCCCGCCGCGTGGTCAAGGGTGGAGAGGCGTTCAGCATCACCATCACCCCGGAGAACGTGCACGACTTCCTGGGCGTGCTCAAGTTCCGGGATATGGGCGCGCACGAGAAGAGCGAGGTTGGGCTGGTCACGGGCTTGGCCTGGACCGAGGTGGGCGGCTCCATTCTCTCCACCGAAGTCACCATCGTGGACGGCAAGGGCAAGCTGATGCTGACCGGCAAGCTGGGTGACGTGATGCAGGAGTCGGCACAGGCGGCGCTGAGCTACGTGCGTTCCCGTGCGCCGCGCCTAGGACTGCCGCGCGAGTTTTATCGCAACGTGGATATCCACGTGCACGTGCCCGAGGGCGCCATCCCCAAGGATGGTCCTTCGGCGGGCATCACCATTGCCACCGCTATCGCCAGCGCATTGAGCAGGATTGCGGTGCGACGCGACATGGCCATGACCGGCGAGATCACCCTGCGCGGCAAGGTGCTGCCCATAGGCGGACTCAAGGAGAAGCTCCTGGCTGCGCACCGTGCCGGCATCCTGGAGGTTGTCCTGCCCAAGGACAACGAGAAGGACCTGGAAGAGGTCCCCCAGAATCTGCGCGACGCCATGAAGCTGCACTTCGTCGGAACCATGGACGAAGTGCTGGCCCTGGCGCTGGAAAAACCCCTGCCGGAAGTGCCGGAAACGGCCACCGGCGAGCCGCTGCCGCCGGAGTCCTTGCCTGTGCAGGGTCCCGCGGCGCCGCAATAGGTGTAAACTAGCTTTACCGGCCGGGCGCGTGAGTGCTGCCGCCCGGCGCCCCGGAGGTCGCTTCCCGGGGCAGGACGTCAAGCAAAGTTCGCCTGATCCAGTTTCCCGGCAGACGCACGCGCGGCCAGCCGCCGCGCACGGAGTCAGATTTCCCCGACCATTCCTGGGTTTCCACCCGAGGTGCATCATGGACGCAACCGAAGAACGCAAGGGCGCAAGGACCAAGACGGCTGAAGGCCCCACCCTGAACATCGCCGACCTGAAGGAGAAGAGCGCCGCCGAGCTGATGAAGCTGGCCAAGGAGCTCAATGTCCAGGGCGCGGGCGGCCTGCGCAAGCAGGAGCTCATCTTCAAGATCCTGCAAGCGCAGACCGAGGCCAGCGGCCTCATCTTCTCCGAAGGCGTGCTGGAGTGCCTGCCCGATGGTTACGGGTTCCTGCGCTCGCCCGACTATAACTACCTGCCCGGCCCCGACGACATCTACGTCTCGCCCTCGCAGATCCGGCGCTTTGACCTGCGCACCGGCGACACCATCAGCGGCCAGGTGCGCCCGCCCAAGGAAGGGGAACGCTATTTCGCGCTGGTCAAGGTGGAGGCGGTCAACTCCGATTCGCCCGAGGAAGCTCGCAACAAGATCCTGTTCGACAATCTGACCCCGCTCTATCCCAACGAGCGCATCAAGCTGGAAACCACGCGCGAGAACGTCTCGGCGCGCGTCATGGACCTGTTCACGCCCATCGGCAAGGGGCAGCGCGGGCTCATCGTTTCGCCGCCCCGCGCCGGCAAGACCATGCTGCTGCAGAACGTGGCCAACTCCATCACCACCAATCACGAAGAGGTCAAGCTCATCGTGCTGCTCATCGACGAGCGCCCTGAGGAAGTCACGGATATGCAGCGCTCGGTGAAGGGCGAGGTCATCTCGTCCACGTTCGACGAGCCGGCGGCCCGCCACGTGCAGGTGGCCGAGATGGTCATCGAAAAGGCCAAGCGATTGGTCGAGCATAAGAAGGACGTGGTGATTCTGCTCGATTCCATCACCCGCCTGGCGCGCGCCTACAACACGGTGGTGCCGCCATCGGGAAAGATCCTGTCGGGCGGCGTGGACTCGAACGCTCTGCAGCGTCCTAAGCGTTTCTTCGGCTCGGCGCGCAACATCGAAGAAGGCGGCTCGCTCACCATCATCGCTACCGCGCTGATTGACACCGGCTCGCGCATGGACGACGTGATCTTCGAGGAGTTCAAAGGCACCGGCAACCTGGAGATCATTCTGGAGCGCAAGCTGGTGGACAAGCGCGTCTTCCCGGCCATCGACATCAACCGCTCCGGGACCCGCAAGGAAGAACTCCTGCTGCCCCGTGATGAGCTGAATCGCATCTGGGTGCTGCGCAAGGTGCTGAACCCGCTCTCGCCCGTGGAGGCCATGGAACTGCTCATCGACAAGCTGAGCAAGACCAAGTCCAACTCGGAGTTCCTGGCTTCGATGTCGGGCGGATAGAATCCCCGTCGCGTTGACTCCCCTCCCCGCGCGGCCTAACATCCCGCTGGGGGCGTGGGATGCTCGGTCAGACGCTGGGCCACTATCGTGTCCTGGAGCAGATCGGCGCCGGGGGCATGGGCGTGGTCTATCGCGCTCATGATGAGCGCCTGGACCGCGACGTTGCTCTGAAGGTTCTGCCGCCGGGCATCCTCACCGACGAGGCCGCCCGCAAGCGCTTCCGCAAAGAAGCCCTGACGCTTTCCAAACTGAACCATCCCAACGTGGAAACCGTCCACGACTTCGACAATCAGGATGGCGTGGACTTCCTGGTAATGGAGCTCATTCCGGGGGTCACGCTCGACCAGAAGCCGGTCTCAGGAGCCATGCCGGAGAAGGACGTGCTGCGACTCGGACAGCAACTGGCGGAAGGGCTGGCGGCGGCGCATGAGCAGGGGGTCGTCCACCGGGACCTGAAGCCGGGAAACCTGCGCGTTACACCCGACGGACGGCTGAAGATCCTGGATTTCGGACTGGCCAAGCTGCTGCAACCGGTTACTCACGCCGATGTCACGCAAAGTGTGAGCGAAACGCAGAGCGTTACAGGCACACTCCCCTACATGGCTCCCGAACAGCTGCGCGGCGAGGCGGCAGACGCGCGCTCGGACATATGGGCGGCGGGAGCAGTGCTGTACGAAATGGCGACCGGGCGGCGGCCGTTTGACGCCAAGGTCTCTACCGCCCTGGCGGGAGACATCCAGCACACTCCGCCACCTTCTCCGCGGCAACTCAAGCTCGAACTTTCGCCCAAACTCGAAGACATCATCCTGAAGTGCCTGGAAAAGGATCCGGACAATCGTTATCAGTCTGCCCGAGAGCTGGCCGTGGACCTGCGCCGGCTTGCGGCGCCGGCGGCAACCGCAGTAGTGGCAGTCGGCGTGGCGTCAAAGAAGCGCTGGAAATCTTTCGTGGCCGCGTCGGCTGCGGTGCTGCTCGTGCTCATTGCCACTGTTTCCATTGCGAACCTTGGCGGCGTGCGCGACCGATTGTTGGGTAAGACCGCAGCACCCCAAATCAAGTCCATCGCTGTGCTGCCTCTGGCCAACCTTTCCGGCGATCCCGAGCAGGAATACTTTGCCGACGGCATGACCGAAGCTCTCATCACCGACCTGGCGCAGATCAGCGCGCTGCGAGTCATCTCCAGGACTTCCGTCATGGAGTACAAGGGGGCGAAGAAGCCCTTGCCGGAGATCGCCAGGGAATTGAACGTGGACGCGGTGGTCGAAGGTTCGGTGCAGCGTTCAGGCGGACGGGTACGCATCAGCGCGCAGTTGATCGAAGCTCGGAGCGACCGCCACCTCTGGGCCCGGAGCTACGAGCGTCAGTTGAGCGACGTCCTTACCTTGCAGGACGAATTGGCCCGCAGCATCGCCGACGAAATCCGGGTGAAGCTCACGCCGCAGGAACAGACTCGGCTGGCTACCGCCCGACCCGTGAACCCTGACGCCCATGAGGCCTATCTCCTCGGCCGATTCCACCTTGAGAAGGGCGACCCCGCAGGGCTGGAGAAGGCTTTGGCATACTTTCAGCAGGCGGTGCAGAAGGACGCGCAGTACGCGCCTGCCTACACAGGCTTGGCCGATTACTATGCCATTCTGCCTTTCTACACCCGCTCGTCTCCCAGCGAGGTTTTCCCGAAGGCCCAAGCGGCTGCGCTCCGTGCCTTGGAGATGGACAGCAACCTGGCGGAAGCGCATGCCTCGCTCGCCTACACTCTTGCCTACTACGACTGGGACTGGGCGGGCGCGGAAAGGGAGTTCCAGCGCGCGCTCGCACTCAGCCCCAACTACAGCGCTGCGCACGAACGCTACAGCAGGCTGCTGGGCATGCTGGGTCGACTCGACGAGGCTAGAGCACAAATGCAGCGCGTGCAGGAACTCGAACCGCTGTCGCTCTCGCCCGCAGGCAACCTGGCGATGCTGGCGTACTTTGCCGGTCAAAACGATGTGGCGATCGTCCAACTACAGAAACTCTTAGAGATGGACCCCAAATCCCCGACCGGCTACTGGGGCCTGGGCCTCGCCTATGAACAGAAAGCGCAGTACGAGCAGGCCATCGCCGCCTTCGAGAAGGCTCAGTCGCTGGCTCCGGGCAGCTTGAACATCAAGGCCTCGCTGGGCCACGCCTACGCGGTTCAGGGAAATGTGGGCAAGGCGGAGAAAATCATCGCCGAACTCAAGGATCAATCCAAACAGAAGTATGTTTCTTCCTACCAGCTGGCCTTGGTTTTTGCTGGACTCGGGCAGAAAAAAGACGCGCTGGACTGGCTGGAAAGGGCCTACAACGAGCGGTCCACTCCGGTGGCTTATGCGAGGATGGACCCGCGGCTTGCCTCGCTGCGCTCGGATGCACGCTTCCAGGACCTATTGCGCCGGATGAACTTCCCGCCGTAGCGGCGCCTATCTTCCCGCCCCTTCCGCGCGTCCTGCCAGCCACGCCGCCAGGCTTTGCTGTTGCGTGGCACGCAGGTTGATGCAGTTGTTGGCGTTCTCCAGCGCCTGGCGCAGCGTTCGCTCGGCAGCCGGCACCGGATGAGCCGCGAAAAAGGTTTCGGCATCATGGCGCGCCGGTACTTCGCAGAACGTGCTTACGGCTCGGACTACGTCGCGCGCGTTGCCGATGGTGAGCGCCGCCTCCACCCGCGGCCAGTTGGCTTTCACGAAGTCCCACGCCACGCTCTGCGTCTCGCGAAGCTCCAGGAGATCCCTGATGAATCCAGGCGAATCCTGGTTGCGCATCCTGCCTGAAACCGCGTACTCCAGCGACCGCCGCACCAGTGCCGGGCCGGTGAAATAAGTCAGCGCGTCCTGATAGCGTTCATGCTCCTCCGGCTCCACGTCGCTCTCCATCTTCGCCAGATACTTTTGGTAGAGCGCCGCGTCGCCGTCCAGCGCGGCCAGACTGAGCACCGTTTCGGCCAGCGTCGCGTCCACCGACTTGGGATCGGCCAAATACTGTTCCGCCAGCTTCCGCGCTTCCGCCCGGACTTCGGCATCACGGCCGGTGCGGCCCAGGGTCATCAGGACATAGGCACGTAGGCTGCGCAACTCGTCGCTCTCGCCCGCCCGCGGCTGCCATCCCAGCTTTTGCGCCGTGGGCCGCAGCAGCCGCTGCACCCAGGCCTGGTATTTCGGCCGCGTGGCGTCGTTCAGCAGATAATCGCCGATGTAATCCAGGCGGCCGGTCAGCGTGAACATCACCACCCGCGTGCGCTCGTCGCGCAAGCCTTCGGCAAAGCTCAAGTAGTCGCCGATCTCCTGCTGGCCCAGCCGCACCAGCGCCCACTGGTCGTTCAGCAGGGAAAGCCGCTCGCCGGGGCTCAGTTCGGTTTGCATCACGTGCGACAGGCTGCGTAGCGACTCGCTGTCATAAGCCACGCGGTAGTACCCGCTGCCAGCCGGATTAGCCAGCACCCACGGCTGGCACTTCTCCTGCATGAAGCTCTGCTTCCGCCGGGTCATGAGCTCGCACTTAGGAGCCGCATCGCCCGGGCCGCGCAAGCACAAGGGCACTTGCCACAGCGAATCGCTTCCCTTCTCGAACGCCTGACGATCGTAAAAGAAGCGCTGCTGCTCGGCTTCCACCATTCCGCCCTGCTTTTCACATGTGGCACGCACGCGGAGCAGGGGAACCCCAGCCTGGTCCACGAAGCTGCGCATCACGGCGTCCACCGGCTTGCCGGATTCCTGCGCCAACGTGTTCCAGAAGTCTTCGGCGGTGGCGTTGGCGTAGGAGTGCTTTTTCAGGTAGGCCTGTACGCCGCGCCGGAACGTCTCCTCCCCCAGGTAGCTCTCCACCATGCGCAACACCGCCGCGGTCTTCGAATAGGCGATACCGTCGAACAGCTCGTTGATTTCTTCCCGTGTCTCTGCCTGCCGCCGAATGGGCCGCGTGTTAGCCAGGGAATCGAGCGACAGCGCGTTGCCCGAGGAATACACGTCCTGGATGTCGCGCTTCCACTCCGGCTTCCACACCTTCAGCGGCTTGCTGGTGGCCCAGCTGGCGAAACCTTCGTTGAGCCAAATGTCGTCCCACCACTTCATGGTCACCAGGTCGCCGAACCACATGTGCGCGATCTCATGCGCCAGGACAGAAGCGATGGCGCGCTTGGTGGCGGCCGAGGCCGTGTTCTCATCGGCCAGCAGGACGCTTTCGCGATAGAAGATGGCGCCCGCATTCTCCATGGCGCCCGCCTCGAAATCCGGCACCGCTAGCACGTCGAGCTTCTCGAACGGATATCGGATCCCAAAGTACTGGTTGAAGTACGCGACTTGCTGCTCGGCTGCCACCAGCGCGTATTTCGTCAGGCGCGCATTCTCCGGCGTCGAGCAGATGCGGATGGGTATGCCTTCCGCCGCTCCCTCCGAGCACTTCCAGTCGCCCACCGCCATGGCCACCAGGTAGGTGGACATCCTGGGCGTCGTGGAGAAGCGCAGCGTATGCTTCCCGGCCGCCGGCCCCGGCGTATCGGAAACGATGCGGCCGTTGGATATCGCAGTGTCTCCTTCGTCCACCACCAGCGTGATGGCGAAGGTCGCCTTGAGCGCCGGCTCGTCGAACGACGGGAACGCCCGCCGCGCGTCCGTGGGTTCCATCTGCGTGGTCGCGTAGTTGCGCCCCTTGCCCTTGCTCAGGTAAAAGCCGCGCAGTTGACCGTTCAGGATGCCCGTGTAGCGGATGTGGATCTCCGCCGGGCCCGGCTCAAGCGCATTCCCAACGCTGAACGTCGCCGTCTCCCCCTTGGGATCAAGCGTGACCCCGGCCTTCTGCGTCTTGCCTGCTTGCGTAATCGTGACTTCGTGGAACTCCATCTCCAGTGCATCGAGCGTCACGGTCGAGGCCGGCCGCGCCACGTGCACGCGGATAGTCTCTTGGCCGGCGAACTTCGCCGCCTTCAAGTCAGGCGTGAAGGTTAGCTCGTAATGCGCTGGAACCACAGTGTCAGGCAGGCGTTGCGCAAAGGCAGGAGAAAGCAGCAGGAAGGAGAGTACAAAGACTACAGATTTGCTCATCGGAACTCCCGTCAAGGATTCAAAACGGACGGCTCATCCATTAGAAGCGAGAGATGGAAAATGGTCAAACTAGCAGCCGCCCGCCGAACACCGTCGCCCGACAGTGATTCGCCGCCATCCAGTAAGGAATCTCGCGATAGTCGGCGACGTCGAACACCGCCAGGTCCGCGTCCTTGCCCGGCTCAACGCTGCCCTTTCGCTCTGCCAACCGCAGAGCATGTGCGCCGTTAATGGTGGTCGCGGCGATGGCCTCGGCCGGCGTCATCTTCATCTGCGTGCACGCCAGCGACATCACGAACGGCAGGCTGGGTGTAGGCGCGGTGCCGGGGTTGTAGTCCGTGGCCAGCGCGACCGCCACGCCAGCGTCGATCATCCGCCGGGCCGGCGGATACGTTCCCAGGCCCAGGAAGTGATTGGACGCCGGCACCAGCGTGACCATGGTGCCGCGGCGCGCCAGTTGCGGCAGGTCTTCCTCCATCACATGATCCATGTGGTCCAGCGACGCCGGATGAAAACGCAGCAGCGGCCACACTGAATTGGACGCGAACTGGCAGATGTGTACCCGCACGCCCAGCCCGTTTTCGGTCGCCGCCTCAAAGATCTGCTCGGCGTCGGCGAGTGAGAACGCTCCCCGCTCCACGAACACATCCACGAAAGCCGCCAGCTTGCGGCGTGCCGCCTGCGGAATCATTTTCTTCACCACTTCGCGTACGTACTGCTGCGGCTTGCCCAGGAATTCCTTGGGCACCACATGCGCGCCCAACAGGGTCGGCACGACGGTCCCCGGCCAGCGGTCGGCCGCCTGCGCGATCGCCTCCAGCGACTTCAGCTCCGCCTCCGTGCTCAAGCCGTAACCCGACTTGGCTTCCACCGTGGTCGTGCCCTGCGCGCCCATCTGCTCCAGGCCCTTCAGGACTCGCTCCGCCAGCGCTTTCACCGCAGCCTTGCGCACACGATCGACGCTCGAGCGGATGCCGCCGCCCTTCTCGGCTATCTGTTCGTAGCTTGCACCCGACGCGCGCTGCTCGAAGTCCACCAGCCGCGGCGCTACGAACGCCGGATGCGTATGCGCATCCACCAACCCAGGCAGCACCACGCCGCCGCCGCAGTCATGTTCGCGGACGGCCCTCTTCCCTTTCGACTTCAGCAACGGATGACGCGCCATCTCGCGCCGCTTCCCGGCCGCAGCAATCTTCCCTTCGGCGCACAGCACCGCCGCATCTTCAATCAGCCCGATGTCGTTCAGTTCCGGCCCGCGCCGCGGGCCCGTGGATTTGGGATTCGGCGAACGTACGGTGAGCAGTTGGCCGATGTTGGTGAGGAGGAGAGACGGACTGGCCTTGGCCATTACTCTTTCCGCCGCATCGGTATCTTCACACCCTTCTTGTCGGCGAACGCGCCGGCTTCCTCGTACCCTGCGTCCGCATGGCGCGCCACGCCCAGGCCGGGATCATTGGTCAGCACGCGCTCAATGCGCTTGGCCATGGCGTCGGTGCCATCGGCCACGGTGACCTGCCCCGCGTGCTGCGAATATCCAATACCCACGCCGCCGCCGTTGTGAATCGAAACCCAGCTCGCCCCGCTGGCGGTGTTCAGCAGCGCGTTCAGCAGCGGCCAGTCGGCCACGGCATCCGATCCGTCTTTCATCGCTTCGGTCTCGCGGTAGGGAGACGCCACCGAGCCGGTGTCGAGGTGGTCCCTCCCCATCACGACCGGCGCCTTGATCTTGCCCTTCTTCACCAGATCGTTGATGGCCAGGCCGAACTGAGCGCGCTCGCCGTAGCCCAGCCAGCAGATGCGCGCCGGCAGTCCCTGGAAGCGGATGCGCTTGCGCGCCAGGTTGATCCAGCGCTCCAGGATCGGGTTGGCAGGAAACATTTCCAGCACCAGTTCGTCGGTCACCGCGATATCCGCCGGATCGCCCGAGAGCGCCACCCAGCGAAATGGCCCGCGCCCTTCGCAGAACAGCGGCCGGATGTACGCCGGCACGAAGCCGGGAAAGTCATACGCGTCTTTCACGCCGCGCTGGAACGCGAACGTGCGGATGTTGTTGCCGTAGTCGAAGGTCACCGCGCCCATGCGCATCAGCTTCAGCATGCCCTCGACGTGGCGTGCGATCGAATCCAGCGACCGTTCCAGGTACGCCTTCGGATCGCGTTGCCGCAGTTCCGCCGCCTGCTCCAGCGTCATCCCCTGCGGGATGTAACCATTCAGCGGATCGTGCGCCGACGTCTGGTCGGTGAGCAGATCGGGCACCACGCCGCGCGCCGCCAGTTCCGGAATCACGTCGGCGCAATTCCCCACCAGCCCCACCGAAACGGCTTCCTTCTTGCGTACCGCGTTCTTCAGGATGCGCAGCGCTTCGTCCAGCGAGTTGACCATGAAGTCGCAGTAGCCGGTCTTCAGCCGCTTCTTGATGCGCTCCGGATCCACCTCCACACCCAGGAATGCCGCGCCCGCCATGGTGGCGGCCAGCGGCTGCGCGCCGCCCATTCCGCCCATGCCGCCGCTGACCACCAGCTTCCCTTCCAGCGTGCCAAAGTGCTTCTCGCCGGCGGCGGCAAACGTCTCAAATGTTCCTTGAACGATTCCCTGCGACCCGATGTAGATCCACGACCCCGCCGTCATCTGTCCATACATCATCAAGCCGGCGCGCTCGAGCTGGTTGAACTTTTCCCAGTTCGACCAGTGGCCCACCAGGTTGGAGTTCGCGATCAGTACGCGGGGCGCATAGTCGTGGGTTTGGAAGACGCCCACCGGCTTGCCCGATTGCACCAGCAGCGTCTGGTCGTTCCCCAGCGCCTTCAGCGCGGCGACGATGGCGTGGTAGCACTCCCAGTTGCGCGCCGCTCTCCCCGTGCCGCCGTACACCACCAGGTCTCGCGGGCGCTCGCCCACCTCCTCGTCCAGATTGTTCATGAGCATGCGCATGGCCGCTTCCTGCGCCCAGCCTTTGCAGGAAATGGCCGTGCCCCGCGGCGCCTTCAGGGGCGTGTAGGCCGACTGCTTGGCTTCCGTCTCGACCGGCATGGCAGAGATGTTAGTGGTTTCGCGGAGCGCATTCAACGTCGGCCGTCGAATGCGTTTGACGCTTCCGGATTCTCTCCGTAAGATGCCCACACGCGTGAGCGCAACCGGCAACAAACCCTTCGCCGCTGTGGGAAAAACCTTCGGCAATTATCAGGTCGTCTCCCTGATTGGCGCCGGCGGCATGGGCGATGTCTATCGCGCGCGCGACTCCCGCCTGCAGCGCGACGTTGCCATCAAGGTGCTGCCCGCGCGTTTTGCCGACGATCCGGACCGCCTGCGCCGCTTCGAGCAGGAGGCCCGCGCCACCGCCGCCCTCAACCACTCCAACATCCTCGCCGTCTATGAGCTCGGCGTGCATGAGGGTTCGCCTTACATCGTGACGGAACTGCTGGAAGGCGAAACCTTGCGTGACGCGCTGCGAGGCGGGCCCTTGCCGGCGCGCAAGGCCCTCGACTACGCCATGCAGATCGCGCGCGGCCTCGCCGCGGCGCATGACAAGGGCATCGTTCACCGCGACTTGAAGCCGGAGAACCTGTTTCTCCCCCGCGACGGCGGCGTGAAGATTCTGGATTTCGGCCTCGCCAAGCTCACCCATACGGACACGGCCGACGCCGCCACCAGCGCTCCCACCATGCCCAGCCAGACCGATCCCGGCACGGTGATGGGGACCATGGGCTACATGTCGCCCGAGCAGGTCCGTGGCCAGGCCGCCGACCATCGCACCGATATTTTCACGCTCGGCGCGATCCTCTACGAGATGCTCAGCGGGCACCGCGCCTTCCGTGGCGATACGCCCGCGGACACCGCCAGCGCCATCCTGCGCGAGGATCCGCAGGAGCTCTCCGAGGCGGGGCGTGCCCTGCCTCCGGGCGTCGAGCACATCGTCCGCCACTGCCTGGAAAAGAATCCTGCGGAGCGCTTTCAGTCGGCGCGCGACCTGGCGTTTGACCTCGAGCGTCTCTCCGGCGTCTCCGGTACGACCTCCGCCCTGCGCGCCATCGACGAGCCTCGCCCTGGCTCCCGCTGGAAGCCTGGGCTGGCGGCCGCCGTTCTGCTGGCGGTGGTGGCGGCTGCATTTCTCGCCGGCAGGAATCTGGCCACCGGCCCGTCGGCCGCAACCAGATCCGAGCGTCTCACCTTCCGCCGGGGCTTCGTGTGGACGGCGCGCTTCGCGCCTGACGGCCAGACCATCGTCTACGGCGCCACCTGGGACGGCAAACCCATGGAGGTCTTTACCACCCGCCGGGGAAGCCCGGAGTCGCGTTCGCTGGGCTTCGCCGATGCCGACGTCCTGGCCATCTCCTCCACCGGGGAGCTGGCCCTGCTGGTCAACCATCGCTTTGCCCAGACCTTTGCCTCGCGCGGAACATTGGCTCGGGTACCTCTCTCCGGGGGCGCGCCTCGCGAGGTGCTGAATGATGTCGCCGAAGCCGATTGGTCTCCGGACGGCTCCTCCCTCGCCGTCGTCCGTTACCTGCCCGAGGGCGGGCAGCAACTCGAGTACCCCGTCGGCAAGGCGCTCTACAGCACCCGCGACGGCTTCATCGGCAACATTCGCATCTCTCCCAAGGGCGACCGCATCGCCTTCCTCGATCATCCCGGCGCGGGGGACGACCAGGGTTTCGTAGCCGTCGTCGATCTACAGGGAAAGGTCACACGACTGGTGGAAAACTGGTCGGAGCGCGGCCTGGCGTGGTCGCCAAACGGCGACGAGATCTGGTTCACCGCGGCCCGCGACGCCGGCGAGGCCGGCCGCTCGGTCTACGGCGTTTCCCTCAGGGGCAAGGTCCGCGCGATTTTTCGTGATGTTGGCGTTTTGACGCTCGCCGATGTCAGCCGCGACGGGCGCATCCTGGTCGCCCATGAGACCGAGCGTCGCGGCATCATTGCCGCAGCCGCCGGCGACACCCAGGGACATGACTGGTCATGGTTCGACCGTTCCTACGCCCGCGACATTTCCGCCGACGGAAAAACCATCCTCTTCGACGAGACCGGAGAGGGTGGCGGGGAAAAGCACTCCGTCTTCCTGCGTCGCCTCGATGGCTCGCCGCCGGTTCGCCTGGGAGACGGATTCGGCGTTGCCCTCTCCCCGGACACAAAATGGGCGATGGTTCGCAACCTGGACAGTACCGCCTCCGTTCTTCCCACCGGCGCTGGCGAAGCCCAACCGCTCCCCGTGGGCAACGTCTGGTTTTTTGGGAGTTGGTCTCCAGACGGGAAGCGCTTGTACTTTCTTGGCGGGCCGCGGGAGGGAGAGCGCAAGCTCTATCTCATGGATTTTCCCGGCGGCCAGCCCAAGCCGCTTTCCACCGAGTCCCTGTCCGGCGGGCCGCGTGGCGTCTTTGCGATGCCGGACGGCAAATCCGTTGCCGTTGTCGGTCCGCCTCCGGCTGCATGCAGCCTGCTGTCAATCCAGAGTAGCGAGTTGCGGCCTATCCCCTGTCCCTCCGGACCGCCGGCCGGTCTCTCCGCCGATGGCAAGACCTGGTATGTCCGCGAGGGCAGTGTCCCTGCCATGCTCTACCGCTCGGATGTGCTCACCGGGCGCAAGGAATTCTGGAAGGAAGTGACGCCGCCCGACCCCGCCGGCACCTACCGCATGGACAATTTCCAGGTCACGCCCGACGGAAAGACCTACGTGTACACCTACCGCCGCATCCTCTCCGACCTGTACCTGGTGCAGCTACCGCAGTAAGCACGACCCGGCCAGAACGATCTTGCCCTACCACTCGCTGTACGGCGTGCCCTCGGAGCTCACCAACTCCGAGCCGCTGTGCACGTCCACAATGCCCGGCTCGCTCTGGTCCACGCTCATCAGCGTGTCTTCCTGCACCTCGACCCACGTGTCCCGCGACCGGGTGATGGGATCCATCGGCAGCTCGCGCAGGTAGCCCGCCGCCACCAGGTCCTGCAGCGACTGCGGCGCGCGTTGCTTGTCCAGGGTGTACTGCTGGATCAGTTCCCGCATGGTCTGCAGGTCCTGTTTCAGCACCGACTCCCGCGCCCGCACCACCGTCTGCTGGTAGATGGGCACCGCCACCGAGATCAGCACCAGGATGATGCTGATCACCACCATCAGCTCCACCAGCGTGAAGCCGCGCGCGTTGGCTCGCTTCACCATTCTGCGTACTTGGTCCCGTCCAGCGCTTCCCCCTCCGATTTCGTGTAGACGTCGAAAACGTTCTCTCCGCCCCACGATCGCGAATCGGGATCATCCTGCATGGAGCGCAGGCCCCAGTCCGTCCCGCCTGTCATGGGATCCACCGGGATGCGCCGCAGGAAGCGCACCTTCTTTCCCTGCACGTCCACGCCATCCACCAGGGTCTCGAGGTCCGGCGGGTAACCCTCGGTCCCGACCTTGATTTGAAAAGCGCCGCGGTCGGCAGCTTCCTTGTAGCGGTCGATGGCGTCCCGCATCTCCCACAGCGCCCGCCGCAACTCCTTCTCTCTCTGGCGTTGGATCTGCACCCGCGCCAGCGGCAGCGCCGCTCCCGTCAGGATGAGCAGGATGGCGATGGCGATGATCAGCTCCACCAGCGTCAATCCGCGCATCCCGGCCAGCGCCGCCTTGGCCCGCTGCTTCATGCGCCTATTCTCTCACTGGGTGGACGTACGGTCATCGGTGACGGCTCGAGGTTTTCGATGACGAGATGACCCCATGACGACATGACGACATGACCCCATCATGCAATCGCCCGATCAACGGATGGTGATGGTCGCCGACGTCGCCGTCACCGGGATGGCCTGCATGCTGGCGTCGCGCGCTCCCGGGCGGCTGATGGTGACCGTGGCTTCTCCCGCCGTCTTGGCCAGAAAAGTCAGCGTGAATACCGAGCCATCCCCCGAGACGCCCGCGGCGCCCGGCGGCCGGCTGGCGGAGATCTGCAGGGTGCCCAGGGGATCGTCGCGGTGCACCAGCGCCACTGCCTGTCCGTCTTGCGACAGGTAGCCACCGTTGGATACGTTGAGCAATTGCAGCGCCCCGGCCTCGTAAGCGATCTGCAGGGGCACCGAGTACACCGACTGTCCGCCGCTCAGCACCACGTTCAGCGTGAAAGTGGCGCCCGTCGCCACCGTCGCCGATGCCGGATCGAAGCCCAGGCGCGCGCCAGCGCCAGCCGTCGGCTTTGCAGGTTCCGGGACGGGCTGTGGCGCAGGTGTTGTCGGCACGGCCTCTACCGGCGCCGCGCCGCCGCCCGTTGGCGCCATGGCATTGGGGACCGTCGAGGCCGCCGCCCGTCGCAGATCGATGCCCGTTCCCGTGCCCACCGCCAACGGCCGCACGTTCAGCTCGCTGATTTGCGGGACGCGCACGATGCGCGGAATCAGCGCGAAGATCAGCTCGTTCTCTCTATGCTGCACGTTCTCCGAAGAAAAGAAGTAGCGCAGAAACGGTATCTGCGCCAGCCCGGGGATCCCGCTCAGGCTTTTCACGTCCTGCTCTTCCAGGATGCCGCCCAGCAGGTTGACCTCGCCCTCGCGCATGCGAATGTCGTGCTCCACCTTGCGCTGCCCGATCACCGGCTGGTCGATCCCGCCGATATTCACCCGCGACGTGACCGCCGAGATGTCCAGCATCACCTTCAGCGTCACTTCGCGCCCGCTATGGACCTTGGGCGTGATGTCGATGTTCACGCCTACGTCGATGTACTGGAACTGCGTGTTGACCAGCGGGTTGATGCCCACGCCGCCGATTCCGGGCTGGAACGATCCCGTGGCCACCGGCACCCGGTCGCCGATCTTCAATGAAGCTTTCTGCCCGTCCAGCGCGCGGATGATCGGGTTCTGCACCAGCTTGGTCGCCGAGTCGGTGAACAGGAAGTTGGCGGTCGCCGCGGGGATGGTCACCAGGAAGTCGCTCGCATCCAGGTTGGACAGTTGGTTCAGAGTGATGGTGTTGGGGGTCGTGGTCGTGCCGGTAGTGCCGCCGGTGGTCGTTTGGGTCGTGGTTCCCTGCAGTTGCAGAGTCGTAGAAGTAGGCGGCTGGATGCCCAGGTTGCGCAGCTTGTCGCGGCTCACCTGCATCACCGCCACTTCCACGATCACCTCCGGCTTGGCCCGGTCGATATCCGCGATCAGTTTTTCCGCCAGCGCCACCTGGTCGGGCGTCCCCCGCACCACGATCGCCCCCTGCGTGGGCAAGGGCGTGATCCGGCTCACTTCCAGGATGGTGCGCATGGTGTTCACAATGTCCTGGTACTCGCTGGGCTGTGACAGGTTGGACATGTAGAAGGTGCGCACCAGGTTCTGCTCCAGCTCCTTGCGCTTGGCCGTGGTGTCGGCGGCCACGAAGATGGTGTTGGGCGTCACCGGCCGCCAGAAGGTCTTGGATTGCAGCGCCAGGATCTCCAGCGCTTCTTCCAGCGTCACCCCGTTCAGCTCCACCGGGATCCGCCGCGAGACATAGTCGGGATCGAACAGCACGTTGATCCCCGCCAGCTTTCCGATGGTCTGGTAGATGACCTTGGTGTCTTCCGTCAGTCGCAGCGTGATGGGGACGTTGGCGATCGGGGCCAGCTCCACCGGGCCTCCTGCCTGCTCCACCCGGCGGCGCAGCACGTCCTCCGGCGGCGGACCTGTGGCCTCGCCTCCCGCTTTCGGCTTCAGCGCCCGCGTCCGTTCGATCTCCTGCCGCGCCACGGCGCTGGAGGGATCGATGGACAAGGCGCGCATGAACTCGGCCATGGCTTCGTCCAGCTTGCCCTGATCGCGCAGATCCTGGCCGCGCTTCACCACCACCGCCGACGCCCGGTAGCGCGAGCGCTGTAGCGCCACCCGGTACTTCAATTCCCGCGGCTTCAGGTCGAATGCTTGCTTGTAGAGTTCGAATGCTGCCAGGTAGTCTTCGCGCGCCTCGGCGTCTCTTCCCTGGTTGTAGAGCTTCTTGGCTTGGTCGGCCGCAGCGGGCACGGCCATCAGCAGCAGCACAGCGAGCAGCGCCGGCAAGCGAAGGCGGCGGATCATCAGGCTCCTGGCGCGCGTGCTCTCGCCGCGCGCGAAGCGCGATTATAGCACCGCCTTTGCGTCCCTCTTCCGAGCGGTTGCCCCATCCTTGTCGCGCCTGCCTTTGGCGCGACAGGGTGGGAGGGAAACTACAACACCTCGCCGCTTCTGCTACATTCGTCCTAATGCCTCGCCAGCCCTCCCATCGCGTTCGCCCGGAGAAACCGAAAGCACCCAAGCGCGATCCGGTGGCCGTGGGCGAGCGCGACGCCACCGTCAATCGCGCCGCCGCCCATCACTACTTCCTGCTGGAAAAGCTCGAAGCCGGCCTCTCGCTGGTGGGCACCGAGGTCAAGGCCATCCGCGCCGGCCGCGCCAACCTCAAGGACGCCTACGCCATCGTCAAGGACGGCGAACTCTGGCTCTTGAACGCCCACATCGGCGCCTACGACCACGGCAACATCTTCAATCACGACCCGCTGCGCACCCGCAAGCTGCTGGTGCACAAGGAGGAATTGCGCAAGCTCACCGGCAAGGTGACGCAGCGCGGCTTGACGCTTATCCCCACCCGGCTCTATTTTCGCAACGGGCGCGTGAAGTGCGAGTTGGCCGTGGCTCGCGGCAAGCAGCTCTGGGACAAGCGTGAAACCGAGCGCCGCCGCACCGCCGACCGCGAAGCCCGCGAGGCCATCGCCCGCGCCAGGAAATCATGAACACGACCCTCTCTTTCTCGAATCCCGCTGCCGTCGAAGCCGAAATCCTGGTCGCCGTCGTCCTCGACCAGGGCGAAAAAGACAAGCCCGCGCCTGCCGTCCAGGCCGAACCCGCCATTCAAGCCGCTGCCGCCGATGTCATCGCCAGCGGCGAATGCACCGGCAAGCCGCTGGAGACCGTGCTTGTCCACAAACCCCAGGGCCTGAAGGCCAAACGCCTGCTTCTGGTTGGACTCGGCAAGGCCAAGGACTTCTCACACGCCGATTTGCGCAAGGCCGCGGGCGCCGCCGTGCGCTTCGCCAAGCCGCGCGTCATCCGCAAGCTGGCCTTCGTCCCGCCGGAAGCTTCCTCCACCGCCGTGCGTGCGCTGGCGGAAGGGGCGATCGTCGGTGACTTCGATCCCGACACCTACAAGAGCGACCGCAAGGACCAGCGCGTCGAGGACTTCACCGTCATCGCGCCCGTCGCCTCCGACCGCCCCGCTCTCGAGGCCGCGATGGCCCAGGGACGCATTATCGGCGAGTCGCAGAACTTCACCCGCGAACTGGTCAACGAGCCCGGCAACCGCATGACGCCCACCATGCTCGCCGCCCGCGCCCGCAGGATGGTGGAGGACGTCGCTTCCCCGCACTTCACCTGCGAGGTCTTCAGCACCGAGAAGATCAAGGAACTGCAGATGGGCGCCTTCTGGAGCGTCGCCCAGGGCTCCGACGAGCCACCCGCGCTCATCGTCCTGCGCTACACGCCCCCCGCTTCGCCGGAAAAGCCCGTGCTCGGCCTGGTCGGCAAGGGCATTACCTTCGATTCCGGCGGCATCTCCATCAAGCCCTCCGACGGCATGGAGAAGATGAAATATGACATGGCCGGAGGCGCGGCCATGCTGGGCGCCATGCGCGCCATCGCGCAGCTCAAGCCCAACGTGCGCGTCATCGCCATCGTCTGCGCAACGGAAAACATGCCCTCGGGCAAGGCCCAGAAGCCCGGCGACGTGCAGATCGCCATGTCCGGCAAGTCCATCGAGATCATCAATACCGACGCCGAAGGCCGCCTGGTCCTCGCCGATGGCCTTACCTACGCGCGGCGTCTCGGCTGCACCCACCTGGTGGATGCGGCCACGCTCACCGGCGCCTGCGTCGTGGCCTTGGGCTACATCAACGCCGGGATTTTCGCCAGCGACGACGACATCTACGCCCGCTTCCATCAGGCTACGGAGCGCGCCGGCGAGAAGATGTGGCGGCTGCCGCTCGACGAGGAGTACCGCGAATCCATCAAGAGCGGTATCGCCGACATCGTCAACAGCGGCGGCCGCTGGGGCGGCGCTGTCACCGCCGCCATGTTCCTGAAGGAGTTCGCCGAGGATACGCCCTGGGTCCACCTTGATATCGCCGGCGTCGCCTGGCTGGAAGAGCAGAAGCCCTGGATGGCCAAGGGACCTTCAGGAGTCGCCGTGCGCAGCCTGGTGGAGTTCGTGAAGGGCTTTGAGACCAAGCACTAGAAGAATTGCATCGTGGTCTACCTGAAGCTGCTGCTCTTCACCGTTCTGGTTCCCGGCACCGTCGCGGTGTACGTTCCCTGGCGGCTGGCAAGCGGACGGCCGGCGGATTTCGATCTCGGCCCGCTGCGTTATCTCGGCTTGCTGCTCATGGCAGTCGGCGCCGCGTTCTACTTCCGCTGCGCTTTCGACTTCGCCGGTAAAGGCAAGGGCACGCCCGCGCCCATAGACGCCCCCAAGTTCCTGGTCACCAGCAACCTCTACCAGATGGTGCGCAACCCCATGTACGTGGGTGTGATCACGTTGGTGGTCGGCGAGGGAGTGATGTACCAGTCTTTCCCTGTCCTGCGCTACGCCGCCCTGGTCTGGCTGGCGTTTCATTTGTTTGTCCTGCTCTACGAAGAGCCCACGCTGCGTGATAAGTTCGGCGCCGACTACGAAGAATATTGCCGGCGCGTCCCGCGCTGGATCCCGAAACTTCGCCGCAGATGAATGCGCGACCACGCGGACTTCGACACCGAGACAGCAGGCCACGGCGGACGATCGAACGTCTGGCGATTGCCGGTCCGTTTGATGCGGGCTTCCGAAGCACGCCGCCAACGGGCGCCGTGAGCGGACTCAACGGTTCAAGGTATCGCCCAGGATGAACTTCGTTTCCGGGTCCATTCTGAGGTTGTGCTTGTC
>DATIGQ010000127.1 GCA_035454605.1 Terriglobales bacterium | reverse complement strand
GGCAGTCCTTTGTGTTCTTTGTGGTGGTGCTCTTTCATCTTCCGCCCTCGACCGTTCCGCCTTCACCATCACCGCCTGGGAACTGAAGGCTCGCATCTCACCTGCGCAACAGACCCTGGCTGCCACTGCGAACGTGACTTTGCGCAACGACGGCCCCGTGCCGCAGCGCGTAGCCGCACTGCAGATATCCTCAGCACTCGCCTGGAAGACGGTCACTGCGGCAGGGAAGCCGCTGCAATACGTTGGGCAGCCCTACATCTCCGACCTCGACCACACCGGCTCGCTTTCCGAAGTCCTGGTCACGCTGCCGCAGGAGGTCGCGCCGGGCAACAGCGTCACGCTGGAGGTCGCGTATGAAGGCGCGGTGCCGCTCGACGCTACACGGCTCACACGGGCCGGAGCTCCCGAGCGGGATGCCAAGCGCAATGACTGGGACCGAATCAGCCAGGCCTTCACCTGCCTGCGTGGTGTGGGCTATGTCACTTGGTATCCCGTGTCTCTCACCAGCATCTCGCTGGCCGAGCCGGAGGACTTTTTCGACACTCTGGACGCCTGGAAGCAGCGCCACGCCGCTTCCGCCATGCGCCTGACCGTCACGCTCGACGTGCCTTCGTACTCCACCTGGCAGGTGGTGACGAACGGCCGTGCCGCCGGAGGGAATCCCGCGGCGCACAGCTTCGACTTCGTGTTCGAGCCCGTTGGCCTTTCACCGCCCACCATCGCCGCTGGCGATTTCCGCGCGCTGCTGCAATCCGTCATCCGCATATACCACCTGCCCGGACGGGAAGGCGGCGCGCAACAGTACATTGACGCCGCCCAGGCCCTGCAGCCGCTTGCCCTGGAGTGGTTCGGCCAACCCCGCCGCCGCTTTGAGATCGTCGAGCTCGCCGAGGCCGCTCTGGAATCCTCCTCGCGTCCGCCGCCGCCCACGCCCCTTGACGTAGCTCCGTGGGAGAGCGGCTCGGTCTTGTTCACGCCGCTCAAGCCTTTGTCGCGCGAGTCCCTGGAAGTGACTCTGATGCATCAAATGGCGCACGCCGCGCTGGCTTCGCCGCGGCCCTGGATCGAAGAGGGCGGTGCGCACTTCGCCCAAGCCCTCCTCCGTCAGCAGCAGGGACGCCGCGCCGCTGCGCTCGAATTCCTGGAGCGCCAGCTCCCCTTCCTGGTGGAGTCGGAAGAAGCGTTGGCTCAGCTTCCCAGCGATGCCCCTCTGCCCTCGCTCATCACTTCCAGTGACGAGATTTTTTACCGTACGAAGGCCGCATACGTTTTCTGGATGCTGCGGGACATGCTCGGCGACGCTCCCTTGCAGCGCGCCCTGCACGCCTATCGCGGCGAGAACGACCGCTCTACCGCCTACTTCCAGCAGTTGCTGGAGAAGGAGGCGGGACGGAACCTGGAGTGGTTCTTCGACGACTGGGTCTACCGCGATCGCGGCCTGCCCGACTTCCGGATCGTCTCCACCTATCCTCGCCCGATCGTGGGCGGCGGCTACTCGGTGACGGTCACGGTGGAAAACCTCGGTGGCGCCGGCGCCGAAGTTCCGGTCACCCTGCGCGCCGAAGGCGGCGAGACCACTGAGCGCTTGCGCGTTCCTGCGCGCGACAAGGCCAGCATCCGCATCACCGTGCCCACCAAGCCCCGCGACGTCCTGGTCAACGACTCCAGCGTCCCCGAATCCGACCGCACCAACAACCTGGCCGCCATTGCGCTACCATAGCCGCTTTCTGAGAACTGAGAACCGAGAACTCACCCATGCCCTACATCCAGTTTCTCGGCGCCGCCGGCACCGTGACCGGGTCCAAGCACCTCATCAACACCGCCGATCACGGCGGCAAGCGCGGCTTCCAGGTGCTGATCGATTGCGGCCTCTTCCAGGGACACAAGCAGTGGCGCGTGCGGAACTGGCAGGACACGCCCATCCCCGCCCGCCTCATTGACGCGGTCATCCTCACGCACGCCCACATCGACCACGCCGGCTGGGTGCCGCGCCTGATCCAGGAAGGATTTCGCGGACCCATCTTTGCCACGCCGCCCACCGTGGACTTGTGCGGCGTGCTGCTGCCGGACTCCGGCCACTTGCAGGAAGAGGAAGCCGAGTACGCCAACCGTAAGAAGACTTCCAAGCACTCGCCCGCCTTGCCGCTCTACACCGAACAGCAGGCGCTGGAGAGCCTGGCGTACCTCAAGCAGGTGGACTTCGGCGAAGAGCGTCGCCTCGCGCCCGAGTTCAGTTTTCGCTATCTGCGGGCTGCCCACATCCTGGGTTCGGCCATGGTGGAAGTGAAGCTGGAGACGCCGCAGGGTCGGCGCACGCTCTTGTTCTCAGGAGACGTGGGCCGCGTACGCGACACCCAGATCGCCCCCGGCAAGGTCATCTCCACCGGCCCCGACGACATCGAGCGCGCCGACGTCATGGTCATCGAATCCACTTACGGCAACCGCCGCCATCCCGCCACCGACCCGCGCCCCGAAATCGCCCGCCTCATCCAGGCGACCGCCAAGCGCGGCGGCAGCGTGGTCGTCCCCGCATTCGCCGTCGAGCGCACGCAGAAACTCATCTTCCTGCTCAAGGACATGATGGAGTCCGGCGAGATTCCGCGCCTGCCTGTCTTCGCCGACAGCCCTATGGCCATCCAGGCCATGAAGATCTTCGTCGAGCACGAGCAGGAATTCACCGAGCCCACGCGCCGGCTCATCGACCGCTATGGCTCACCGCTCGCCTGGGAGGGCTTCCACTTCGCTTCCACCGCCGAAGAGTCCAAGAAGATCAACGAGGCGCGTTATCCCGTGATCATCGTTTCTTCCAGCGGCATGGTCACCGGTGGCCGCGTGCTGCATCACCTGGCGATTCGCCTGCCCGACCCGCGCAATCTGGTGCTGTTCGTCGGCTTCCAGGCTCCGGGCACGCGTGGGGCCACCATCAAGGCCGGCGCCGATTCCGTTCGCATCTTCGGCGAAGAGATTCCCATCCGCGCCCAGGTGGCGGCGCTGGAACAGTTCAGCGACCACGCCGACACCCCGGAAATGCTCGAGTGGCTATCCAGCCTGAAGCGCCCGCCCGGCGTCACCTACCTCGTCCACGGCGAGCCCGACGCCTCCGCCGCCATGCGCGACGCCATCGCCTCCTCTCTCCACTGGAAGGTCGAGATCGCCGAGTGGATGCAGAAGGTGGACGTGTAATGGCGTGGTGCCTCGCCAACACTGGACGATTGAGCTAGCACCCCTCAAATGGTGTCATCCTGAGCCCGCCACCGCGGGCGAAGGATCCTTCGCTTCGCCAAGGATGAGATCGTGAATGCTTCAGATTCCTAGTCGGTCACTGTAGCGCGAACACCGCATGAACACTTGCCCTTCGCGACACTTTCTGCGGAAACAGTCGGAGACTACGTTGTTCTGGACCGACACCCGGTCCTTCTCCGGCAAACACGCCACCTCCGACTTCGTAGCGAGTTTCTAATTCATTGCTTGCGTATATCAGTTCACCCAGCTTTCCTCCTAGTCCCGCGGCCATCTCTTCCGCGACCTTTCGTACCCGCATCATCGCAACTGCTGCGGCTCTGCCTTCAAGCGCGGCCGGGTCACGAACCGTCCAGCGAACCGTGCCGAGCACGTTGGCTCCGGCCCGCGTGGCTGCCTCGATTACGCTATCCGCTCTCTCAGCAGATACCTGAACCTGCCATCCCTGGTTTGCCACAAACCTGCGACCCCTAGCGATCTGCTCTAAGACCTTGTCGTTTTCGAATATCTGCGAGAGGCGCAAGTTAGACGTCTGAATATTGGCCTTTGGAACGCCAACCCGCTCGACGGCTTCAGTGATTCGCTGTGAAGTGCGGAAATTGTCTTCGAGTACGGCCTCCCGCGTTTCGCCGAAGCTTTGACATCCGATTTCGACGATGGCCAACTCAGCAGGTACCTCAACTGATTCCGTCGCCGTCACCGAAACGGTCCGGTTGGTGCGGTTCACCTGAATGTCTTGCGCAAACAGATGAGATGCCAACATGCAGAAAACCAGGATCCCCAGAGCCCGTCGTGCGCACATAGCTTTCTCCTTTCGAGTCTAGGTATTCGTGAATTTTGCCAACTCCTCGAGCTTCCCCCTCGCTCTTCCCGAATCCACCGCCTCCGCCGCCACAGCCAATCCCTCACGGATGGTCCCCACGCGCCCCGCCACCATCAGCGTCGCCGCCGCGTTCAGCAGCACCACGTCTCGCCGCGGCGATTTCTCTCCGCTTAGAATCTCGCGGATGACGCGGGCGTTATCCGCCGCATCTCCGCCCGCGATATCCTCCAGTCGCGCCCGCGGCAATCCGAACTCCTCCGGCGTGACTTCGTACCGCCGCACCCGGTCGCGCGCGACTTCGGCCACGTGCGTTGGCCCGGTGATGGTGATTTCGTCCAGGCCGTCCTTGCCGTGCACCACCAGCGCCCGGCGCAGCCCGAGCATGGCCAGCGCCTCCGCCAGTTTTTCCACCAGCGCATGGGAATAGACGCCCACCACCTGCGCCTCAGCGCCTGCCGGGTTGGTCAGTGGCCCCAGTAGGTTGAACACGGTGCGGATGCGCAGCTCGCGCCGCACCGGCTGCACGTGCTTCATAGCCGTGTGCAGCGCGGGCGCGTAGAGGAATGCGATCCCGATCTCGCGCAGGCACGCCGCCAGGCGCTCCGCCGGAAGCTCCAGCTTCACCCCCAGCGCTTCCATCACGTCCGCCGAGCCGCAGCGCGAGCTGATGCTGCGGTTGCCGTGCTTGGCCACGCGAACGCCCGCGCCCGCCGTCACCAGTGCGGCCGCCGTGGAGATATTGAACGTGCCTGCCGCATCGCCGCCCGTGCCGCAGGTGTCTACCAGGAGATTGAGATGGGACGGGGCCGATTCCAGTGCGCCCGCGATCTCGTCGCCCAGGTCGGCGCCGATCGGTTCGGCGATCCGCGCCCTCGGTGCGAGCTCCAGCGGCGCCGCAGCCGCTCGCATGGCCTCGGCGAATCCAACGATTTCTTCCACCGTTTCGCCTCTTTCGCTCAGCCCCACCAGGAGCGTTTTGAGCTGCGCCGGAGTCGCCCTGCCCGCCAGCACCTCGGCCATCAGCGCGCGCGCTTCCGCCCGGCTAAGGGACTCACCCCGGCCGATTCGTTCCGTCGCCTCCTGGAGCATGGGCGGCACGTTAACCTAACCGCCGCCATGCCTTCAAATCTCATCGCTTTCCAGGCGGGTTCCCAGCGAGGGGCGGGCCTCTTCATCCGCCCGCCGACGACCCGGGCCTGGCTCTTCGAACGCACAAGGTAGGCCAATTGGGGGGTTCGCCCCGGCCCCGACTTGGGCTATCATGTGCCGCACAACCCTTAGGAGGATGGCATGGGTAGGTGTGTCAAAACGGTACTGGTCTTGATGGCCCTGGTGGCGGTTTGCGCTGCGCAGAATAACGCTCCGCCCAAGAAGCGGGTGGCTGTCATGGACTTCGACTACGCCACGGTGCAGAGTGGGGTAGCGGCGATCTTCGGCACCAACGTCGACGTCGGCAAGGGCATCGCGGACATTCTGGTCAACAACCTGGTGAAGAGCGGGACCTATTCCGTGATCGAGCGCAAGGCGCTCGACAAGATCCTGGCGGAACAGAACTTCTCCAACAGCGACCGCGCCGATCCCAGCAGCGCGGCCAAGCTGGCCCGCATTCTGGGTGTGGATGCCATGATCATCGGCAGCATCACCCAGTTCGGCCGGGACGATAAGAACACCAACGTGGGCGGGGCAGGCTTCGGCAGGGTATTCGGCTTGGGCGGAGTTTCCAAGAAGGAAGCCAAGGCCGTGGTCGGCATCAATGCCCGCGTCATCAGCACCGAAACGGCGGAGATCCTCGCGGTCGCCGAAGGCAAAGGAGAGTCCACCCGCGGCGGCACCTCGCTCATCGGGGCCGGAGGCGGATGGGGTGGTGCGGGCGCCGGCGCCTTTGACATGTCCAGCAGCAATTTCGCCAACACCATCCTGGGAGAAGCGGTTCACAAGGCGGTCGATTCCGTGTCTCATCAGCTCGACCAGGAAGCCGACAAGCTGCCCACCCACGTGGTCAAGGTGGAAGGGCTGGTCGCGGACGCGACGGGCGGAACCCTGATCCTGAACGTCGGCAGCAGGGCAGGCGTAAAGGTCGGGGATCAGCTCGAGGTGCGCCGGGTGACTCGTGAGGTCAAGGACCCATCGACCGGCAAGGTTCTCCGCCGGATCGCCGACAAGGTCGGCATGGTCACCGTCACGGAAGTGGATGAGTCTTCCGCAGTCGGAACGTATACGGGCAGCGGTCCCGCCCAAGTCGGCGACTCGGTCCAGACTCCCTAGCCGGGCGCGAGTCGCCGCTGGTAGCAACCGGCCATCACCTGCTCGCAGGGCGTGAGCCGCCAAGAAGAAGGTTTGAGAGTCCTCCTTGCCTACCCCCAGGGACCTTGAGGACTCGGGGGAAATCGAATGAGCTTCAAGATCGGAGAGACGGTTGGCGATTACGAAGTCGTAGGCGTCCTGGGCGCTGGAGGCATGGGCCGCGTGTACAAGGTCCGCAACGTGCTCTCCAACCGCTTTGAGGCGATGAAGGTCTTGTTGCAGGAATCGCTGGGCACGGCCGACCAGTCCGAGCGCTTCCTGCGGGAGATCCAGGTGCAGGCCAGCCTGGAGCATCCCAACATCGCCGCTCTGCGCACCGCCATGCGCGTCGAGAACCAACTGGTCATGATCATCGAGCTGGTGGAAGGCAAGACGCTGCAGGCCATCCTGGAGTCTGGTCCTTTGTCGCCCGCCACCGCCGTCGACTACATGAGCCAGGCGCTCGCTGCGCTGGCCTACGCGCACGAGCGCAAGGTCATCCACCGCGACATCAAGCCCGCCAACATGATGTTGACCAAGGACGGGGTCATCAAGCTCACCGACTTCGGCCTGGCCAAGGTCGGCGCCGACCGCTCGCTCACCAAGACCGGCACCACCATGGGCTCCATCTATTACATGTCCCCGGAGCAGGTGGCCGGCAGCGGCACGCTGGATGCCCGCTCGGATCTCTATTCTCTGGGCGTGAGTCTGTACGAGGCTGCTACCGGCAGTCGGCCCTTCCAGGGCGAGCACGATTACGCCATCTTCTCCGCTCACCTGAACGATCCGCCGGTTCCTCCGCGCGAGAAGAATCCCGCGATTTCGCCGGAGCTAAACGGGGTCATCCTGAAGTCGCTGGCCAAGAAGCCCGAGGACCGCTTCCAGACCGCCGCGGCGTTCCGGCAGGCGCTGCAGAACCTCGGCAGCCAGCCCGCCAGCATCGAGGCCACTCGTCTCATGGGATCTGTGGATGCCGCGCCCAGCCGCGTAGCCTCGGGATCGAAATCCACCACGCCTCGCTCCGGGTCGCAGCCCGTTTCTTCGTCCTCGCTGGAGATGGCGTACGTGCTGTTCATGGACATTGTGGCCTACTCCACCCTGCCCATGGACCGCCAGACCGAGCGCATCACCACGCTGGCCTCCATCGTGCGCGAAAGCGAAGAGTTCCGCCGGGCGTCGGATGCCGACCAGTTGGTGTCATTGCCCACCGGCGACGGCATGGCCCTGGTTTTCTTCCAGAACCCTACCGCGGCCGTGCAGTGCGCCATCCAGGTTTCCCGCACGCTCCGCGACTACCCGGAACTGAAGCTGCGCATGGGCATCCACAGCGGCCCGGTGTACCGCATCGCCGACATCAACACCAACCGCAACGTGGCGGGCGGCGGCATCAATATGGCGCAGCGCGTCATGGACTGCGGCGACGCCGGACACATTCTGGTCTCCAAAACCGTGGCCGATACTCTAGGCCAGTTGAGTGATTGGGAAGAGCATTTCCACGATCTGGGCGAGGCCGAAGTCAAGCACGGCGTCAAGGTCCACATCGTGAACTTCTACACTGAGGAAGTCGGCAACGCCGAGGTGCCGCACAAGCTGCGCACCGCGATTGTCGCTCGCGGCCAGTTGCAGCCTCCCAGTGGAGCCCTGGTTCCGGCTCGCGGCGGCCCCATCTTGGAAGCGCCTCCGCAGGCCCTCGCCCGTCGCCCCAGGACCGCCGTTTGGGTCGCCGCCGGCGGTGGAGGCATCCTGGCCGTAGCTCTGATTGCCTTTGGAGCGACCCAGTTCCTCCACTTGCGGTCGTCCACCCAGCAGGACAACCCGCAGGTACAGGCGGCTCCGGCTTCGTCAGGAACTTCGACCGCAACCTCCGCTCCAGCTTCCACGGATGGCGGTTCTGCGGCGTCGCCCGCTTCCGCCGTGCCTTCGCAACCCGCCTCCGCAGCTCCGTCGCCATCCACATCCGCTCCGGCGCCCAAGAAGCAGCTTGCCCAAGCCGCCTCGGCTTCTGCCCAACCGGAAGCGCCTCAGGACGCGGCCGCCCTGCAGGAGCAGCGGGAAAGATTGATCATGATGGCCAGCCGCGCCGCGGCCGTGCGCAGCAGCCTGGAAACCTTGCAGCGCCAGCAGGCAGCGTCAGGCCTGGGTCTGCGTGGCGACATGGCCGCCGCCAGGGAAAGCATGGAGTACCTGCTGGATGAGGCGAAGGCGTCGATGCGGGACAAGGACGCCGACGGCACCAAGCGCAACCTGGATCTCGCGGAGAAACAGGTCGAAAAGCTGGAGCGCTTCCTGGGCCGCTAGCCGTCCGGCTGATGCACCGGGCAGCGTCGGCGGAGATGCTTTTCAATGATTCCCTGATCTCGAATGATCCGCCGATTTCAATTCTTAGGAATCCCAGCCGAGAAACAGCACGGTGATGCCGAACGTGTCGATGAAGCCGTGGGCAAGCACACACGCCCATAGGCTGCGCCCGGAAATCATGTAAGCCGCGCCCAGAATCAGTCCGGCCACGCCGGAGTCAACCATGCCTGCAGGCCCCTTGTAGTAGTGTCCGACGCCGAACAGTACTGCCACCAAGACTACGCCCGTCCAATAGGCTGCCGTCGACCGTTTGCCCAAATCCGCTGCGCGCGTCAGCAGATAGCCGCGATAGGCAATCTCTTCCCCGAACGCGGCAAAGGTCCAGACGATCCCTAGCCACATCAGCGCGGTCTTTACGTCGCCCGCGATGGCCTCACTCCCTTCCGGCGCTACCGCCGGAGGCCACAACCGCGCCGTCAGCGGATCGACTACGAACTCTCCCATCAGAATCCGCAAAGCGGCGGCCGCCAGAGCAATCAGGATCACCCGCCGCCAGGATTCGGGACGTCCCAGTCCCACCGCCTTCCACCCGCCGCTCCGCAGCCGCAGCGAGATCAGGCCCAGCACGAACAGAATGGGTACTTCGTTGGGAACGATCCGATAGACGTTGTGGCCGATCACGATCAGAGCGCCCAGGATGAATTCTGCGGCGCTCAGCCAGCGCGATTCGGAGTACCATTTCGAGAGCTGGCGGTTCGCAGGCGCACCCCTTCCCGCCGTGTCGCTTTGTTGCTCCATAGCTGTTCCTTTGCCTTGGTTAGGTCAGTTTGCCGGCCCGCATTCGCTGGAACTTGCGCAAGCTCCACAAGCTGAACTGCGATGTCAGCAGGAACAAGCCAATCCCAACCATTAATCCCACCGGAATAATCCACCACCCGAGGAGCTCCGTTCCAGAATGAGGCGCATCGATTATGCCCAGCACCACGAGTGAATAAACGTCTTCACGCACCCACAGTCCCACACGGTCCGGCGCCAAGGGCTTCATCAGGGCGCTGAGCGTGAAACTCGCGGCGATCGCGTATCCCGTCAGCGACGTGAAGAAGACGAACACGCCCGCCACACTGATTCCTGCCCAGTGAAAGAGTCCCTTCAGGACCAGCCACGGAGAAAAACTCCTTTCCGCCCGGGTCACAATGTTCTCCGCCACGTACATCGCGGCAATTTCTTTCGGGCGCCCCAGCCGTTCGAGCGCAGCTGCCACGCCCGCCTCGGTGACTTCTCCGCTGGTTGCCGCCCGGTCCAGAATGTGGCTGCGAAGCTCTTCCACGATTTCTAAAGCCTGAGCGTTCGGAATGCCGCGCAGTCCCGCGCGCACCTCGTTCAGGTAGCTCTCGACCCTCCGGGCCGCTGCCTGGGCAATCGTCATCGCCGTTCTCCTTTCCGGAGCGGCGCCACCAAGTCTTCTACGCTCCCCGCGAATTCCGACCACACGCGCGCCATTTCCACCGCCCGTTTCTTACCGAAGGGCGTCAGCCGGTAATACTTACGGGGATGCCCCGCTTCCGCTTCCACCCATTCGGAATCAAGCAATCCTTCCGCCTTCAGTCGGCTGAGCAGGGGATACACCGTGCCTTCGGCCACCACCAGGCCCGAACCGTCTTCCAGTCGTCGCAGAATCTCCAAACCGTAGAGCTTGCCCTCCCAGAGACTGGCTAGGATGGCCAACTCCAGGCACCCCTTGCGCAGTTGTACCTCCCACTTCTCGGTTGCATCCGCGCCGGCACGTTCGGCAGCCGCCATGCGCGATACTATGCAATACGATGTATCATGTTGTCAAGTGTTAGTTGCACTGCAAAGATTCAGGGCGGTGCCCCACGTTCGCGCCCCGCGGTTGGGCGCGTACCTGGGTCACTCCCGACGGGTGACGAGTTTGCCCATTCCCTCCATGTCCCTTTACAATCAATGTTTTCGCGCAGCCCGTGACACGCGGCCTGTGCGCGCGTTCCACCCATTCGCATCCATGAAAATCCACGAGTACCAGGGCAAGGCAATCCTCGCGAAGTTCGGCGTGGCCGTGCCGCGCGGCGAGGTTGCCGTCACCCAGGATGAAGCCTTCGTCGCCGCCAAGAACCTGATGGCCGCCGGCGCCCAGGCGGTCGTGGTCAAAGCCCAGATTCACGCCGGTGGGCGCGGTAAGGGTGGCGGCGTCAAAGTAGCGCATTCAGCCGAAGAAGCCGCCGAGGTCGCGGGCCGCATCCTCGGCATGCGCCTGGTCACGCATCAGACCGGGCCCGAGGGCCGCATCGTCAAGCGCCTGCTCATCGAAGAGACCCTGCCCATCGAGCGTGAGCTCTACCTCGGCATCGTGATCGATCGCGCCGCGGCGCGTCCCGTGTTCATGGCTTCGGCTTCCGGCGGCATGGAGATCGAGCAGGTCGCGGCTACCAATCCCGACGCCATCCTCAAAGAGCACATCGATACCGGCATGGGCCTGCAGGCTTTCCAGGCGCGGCGCCTGGCCTTCGGCCTCGGCTTGAAGCCCGAGCAACTCAACGATGCCGTGCGCTTCCTCACCGGCCTGTGGCGCGCCTTCGAAGCCACCGACGCTTCGCTCGCAGAAATCAATCCCTTCGTCACCACGAAGGATGGTCGCCTGCTCGCGCTCGACGCCAAGTTCAACTTCGACGACAACGCTCTGTTCCGCCACAAGGACCTGAAGGAACTGCGCGACACCGATGAGGAAGACCCGCTCGAGGTTGAAGCTTCCAAGTACGGCCTGAACTACATCAAGCTCGATGGCAACGTGGGCTGCATGGTGAACGGCGCGGGCCTCGCCATGTCCACCATGGACATCATCAAGTACGCCGGCGGCGCGCCCGCCAACTTTCTCGACGTAGGCGGCGGCGCCAATGCCGAGCAGGTCACCCATGCCTTCGAGATCCTGTTGAGTGACAAGAATGTGCGCGCCGTGCTCATCAACATTTTCGGCGGCATCCTGCGCGTGGATACGCTGGCCCACGGCGTGGTCGAAGCCGCGAAAAAAACCAGGATCGCCTTGCCCGTGGTGCTGCGGCTCGAAGGCACCAACGTCGAGGAGGGCCGCAAGATCCTGCAGCAGTCCGGCCTGAATTTCATCGTGGCCGAAACCATGAAAGATGCCGCAGAGAAAGTGGTCGCGGCCGCACGAGCGTAGCCTACGGATTTTTCGGAGAGCGGATAGCGGAAAGCGCGTGAGCATCCTGGTCGACAAATCGACACGGCTGATCGTGCAGGGCCTCACCGGCCGCGAGGGCACGTTCCACGCCAAAGCCTGCGCCGCTTACGGCACGCAGGTCGTGGGTGGCGTGACGCCGGGCAAAGGGGGCGCGACGCACGAGGGATGGCCGGTGTTCAACACCGTGGCCGAGGCGGTGGCGAAGACCGGGGCCAATGTCACCGTTATCTTCGTGCCTCCACCATTCGCCGCCGACGCCATCATGGAAGCGGCCGACGCCGGGTTGCCGCTCATCGTCTGCATCACCGAGGGCATTCCCACGCTCGACATGGTGCGCGCCTGGGACTTCCTCAAGACGCGGCGCTCGCGGCTCATCGGCCCCAACTGCCCGGGCATCATCTCGCCCGGCAAATGCAAGATCGGCATCATGCCGGGACACATCCATCGCGAAGGGTCCGTCGGAATCGTCTCGCGCTCCGGCACGCTGACCTACGAGGCCGTCCACCAGCTCACGCTGCGCGGCATCGGGCAGTCCACCGCCATCGGCATTGGCGGCGATCCCATCATCGGCACCAACTTCGTGGATGCGCTCGGCTTGTTCAACGACGACCCGCAGACCGAGGCCATCGTGATGATCGGCGAGATCGGCGGCAATGCCGAGGAGCAAGCCGCCGAGTTCGTCCGCCAGCGGGTGAAGAAGCCGGTGGTGTCGTTCATCGCCGGGCAGACCGCGCCGCCCGGCCGCCGTATGGGCCATGCCGGCGCCATCATCTCCGGCGGCCACGGCACGGCAGCGGAGAAGATGAAGGCGCTGGAGGCGGCGGGCATCCGTGTAGCCCGCTCCCCCGCCGACATCGGCCAGGTGGTGGCGGAGGCAATGGGCGCCGGGGCGCGCCGCTAGTTGCAGATTGTTCCACGTGGAACAATTAGATATAGCTGTAGGATGTAATCCATCCAGGCCAAGAGGTTAGCCGACTGCATGAAGACGCTCGAACGCACGCTGTCCATCATCAAGCCCGACGCCGTGGGCAAGAACGCCATCGGCGACATCCTGAGCACGCTGGCGGGCAAAGGCTTCCGCATCATCGGCATGAAGATGATCGAGATCACCAAGGAGCAGGCCGAGGGTTTCTACGCCGTGCACGCGGGCAAGCCCTTCTACGATTCGCTGACCACATTCATGTCGAGTGGACCCATTGTGGTGCTGGCGCTGGAGAAGGAGAACGCCATCGCCGAGCTGCGCGAAGTCATGGGAGCCACCAACCCGGCCAACGCCAAGGAGGGCACCATCCGCAAGAAGTGGGCGGCGAACATCGAACACAACGCCATCCACGGCTCGGACGCCGAAGAGACGGCGCGCTTCGAACTCAGCTACTTCTTCGCGGGGTACGAGCTGGCGCGGTAAGAGCCTCGGCCACGGATGAACACGCGTTCACACGGAAGAGGCAAGAGAGAAGACGATGCCGCACGTTGAGATCACGTTCCTGAAGGGCCGCACGCTGGAACAGAAGCGCAAGCTGGTGAAGCGGGTGACCGACGCGCTGGTGGAAGAGGCCGGAGCGACGCG
>DATIGQ010000126.1 GCA_035454605.1 Terriglobales bacterium | reverse complement strand
CGCATAGTCTTTCCGCAAGCCGGCCTCTCCTTCGGCCAGCTCATCGAGAGTTACCAGTCGCTTCGCGAGCGAGTCGCCCATCTGGTCCGCCTGCAGCAGCCAGCATACGCTGCCCGCATCGTTTCCGCACTTTGAAGCTCCTAGCGTTCCGCTTTCGGAACATGCCAAGGATGCCTGCGGGTCAGGCACCCCGGGCGAACTGCCAGTTGCTGGCCGGCAGCGGAGCCGTCGCCGGATAGAGCGGCTACAATGGCTGGCTCATGGTGGACATCCACAGCCATGTCCTTCCCGAAGTGGACGACGGGGCCAAATCCTGGGACGTCGCCGTCCAGATGTGCCGCATGGCAGCCGAGGACGGCGTAACCGACTTAGTGGCAACTCCGCATGCCAACGACCGCTACCCCTACCACCGCCAGCGGCACCAGGAAATCGTGAGCCGCCTGCAGGGAATGGTGGGTCTCACACCTACTCTCCATCTGGGATGTGACTTCCATTTCTCCTACGACAACATCCAGGATGCCTTGGCACATTGCGAACGCTACGTGATCGGTAAGACCGCCTACCTGCTGGTTGAGTTCAGTGATTTTGCCTTGCCGCCAACCTTGCTGGACGCCTTGTATCGCCTTCAATCGGGAGGACTTACTCCGATCGTAACCCATCCCGAACGCAACCCTCTCTTGCAGCGTCAACCGGAACAGATTCTGCGCCTGGTAGAAATGGGCTGCGTCATCCAGGTGACGGCGGCTTCCCTGACAGGACGCTTCGGAAAAGCCGCTCGAAGACTCTCCGGCTGGCTGTTGCAACGCGAGGCGGTGCACGTCCTGGCCAGCGACGCGCACGACCTCGAGGACCGGCCGCCAATCCTCTCCGCTGGTCGGGACGTGGCGGTTGAGCTCTGCGGGCCAGATGTGGCGCTGGCTCTGGTGGAGCACAATCCGCGCGCCATTGTCAGCAACCAACCTCTGCCGTATTTCCCTCACCCTCGACCCGACTGAGCGCCGAAGAATCGCCCGCCGTCTCACGCTGAGACATTTCTCAAGGGCGGGACACGAGACAAGGCCCGAAGTCAACGTATCTGATTGATTCTTAATCCCTTCCGTTTTGGTATGCCAAGTGCTTTCCCAATTCCGTCCGATTGTCCCGAATGGGACTTGAGGAAAAAATTCAAACGATTCCAGGGGCGGTTGGTCTCCCGGGTGACTACGGACTCTCTCACAAGTTTCCCGAACTACCGGCTGGAACAACACACAAGGAGAGAGACAATCGTATGAGCAAGTGGAGCAAGCAGATCGCGAAAGTCGGCCTTGCAGTGGCCGTGGTAGCGATGACCTCGTCTTTGGCTTCGGCGCAGATCAACTCCGGCGCCCAGTCCATCACCCTCAACGCAGCGCTGGCAGAATCGCTGTCCATCAGCCTGTCGGGCAACGCCGTCAACTTCACCTTGACCGGCGGTTCGGCCACCAACGCGGGCGACACCAGCATCACTTCCACGACTTCGTGGGTTCTCAAGCCGGGCCGTACGCAGGTGAACCTGTACGCCTACTTCGGGAGCGCGACCGCAGCGCTGGTACACCAGGATCCGGCCAACACGACCGACATTCCGTCCTCGGCGGTCGAGATCAGCGTCAATGGTGGCGCCGCAAGCGCCGTGAGCACCAACGCGGCGAGCGCGGTGGGGTTTGGTGCCGCGGGCGCCGGCCTCCAGCTGTTCAACCAGGCCATTACCGGTCTGAACAAGACGGCCAGCCGCAACGACACCATGGACTTCAACATCAACCTCAGCTCCCTGTCGCAGCTTCCGGCGGATAGCTACGTGGGCACGCTGAACATCCAGGCGCAGGCCATCAACTAGCCCGCGTCGTTTCGAGAGACGGCATGAGACTTGGTCCTCCCCCCAGGTTTTGGCAGAGAGCACGGCGCACCATGGGCTGTGCTCTCGGCCTTTTGTTCGTGGCCGCGCCCGCGCTGGCGCAGACCGTTCGCCCGGTGATCTTCGAGTATGGCGAAAAGGCGCGCGGCCGCTTCGAGTTGGTGAATGACACGCTGGAGCCGCTCAACGTGGTGCTCGACGCCCGCAGCTTCACGGTGTCCGACACCGGCGAGATGTCATACCGGCCGCTGGACCCGAGCATTCACCTGAAGCTCTCCACCATGAGCTTCCGGATTCCTCCCCAGCAGAGTTATCTGGTCTTTTATGAAGCCTGGGCCGACAAGGCACCGGCCTGGTTTGTCATCTACAGCAATTTCACCGGCTACGGCTTCAAGACCGCAGAAGGCATGAACATCCGCCTACAGCTTCCACACACGGTGTACCTGCTGCCCAAGCAGCGGGTGAAGAAAGCGGATGTGGCGGTGCGCCAAGCCGCCTATACCGCCGCCAGCAAACGGGTGGTTCTCCGCGTGGAGAACCTCAGCTCGGAGTTCGGTCGTTGCCTGGGGGCAGAGATCTCCTCCCGGCGGAACAAGGTGACGCACAACGGGTTCCCGGTGTTTCCGGAGCGCCAGAGAGAGGTCGAGGTGGCGTGGGAATCATCGGAGCCTCCGGAGAAAGTCGTCTTGCGCTTTGCCAATTTCACCCTGGAGGAGCGAATCACGACTGCCGGCCAGTAAGGTTTTCGCGGACCCATGCCCGCAAAGTTTTCCAGCCGCGTTGTCTGCTGCCTGGGGCTCTGGCTGACGCTCGCCCTGGTCAGCCCGCTGGCCCAGGCACAGGTGTTTCGCATCGGAGCGGGTTCGTCGTCCCTGCTCAATGCCCAGGGCGGTTCGCTTGAGGTGCAGGGCCCGAACTACAAGAGCCAACTGGGCGTGGGATTGCTGAACGGCAAGCTGCGCTTCGGCGCCTTGGCCCGCACCAAGTACCTGGGTTACACCTGGACCCTCGGGGACGACAGCATTCGTTTCGAGCTGCCCACAGACACCTTCGACAACAACTATTATTTCCTGGGGCGAGGCCTGAGTGTGACGGGCAAGTGGCGGAGCACGCGCTTCCTGGCTTTTGCGGGAGCGACCTCGAACTCGTTCGGTACCCCGTTCTTCCGGGCCGCGCAGATGGACCAGACGGCGGCCGTGCTGTTCCTGGATCACCCGATTTCGGAGCGCTTGACCCTGTTTTCGCGCAATATCCTGTCGCGGCGCCAAACCTCGATCCAGGGCCTGGAGTTCAAGGCACGGCCCTGGCTGAAAACCTCCTTCTCGGCCGGCTCCGGGGCGGGGCAACCGTACCTCGCGGTCAGCGCTGATGCGGAGCGTGACTGGTTCTCCGTGAAGGCCGCGTACATCGATGCCGGAGACCGCTTTCGCCGCGTGCTGGTGGAAACGCCCATCCACACGGAGGTAGACGGCGCCAACCTGCAGGTGACCCTGCGTCCGCGCCACAACCTCACCCTTGCCGGCGGACACCAGAACCTGCTGCAGCCCCCCGGACCAAACAGCGCCGGCCTCCGAGCCACTGTCAACAACCTGCAGGGCAGCGCCAACTGGTCTGGATTCCGGTTTGGTGGCGGCGTGTACCAGTCCAGCGTGCTCCATTCGAGCAATGTCGGGACCTTCGTCTGGGGGGGGCGCCGCCTCACAGACCGCGTCGATACCAGCGTCAACTACTATCGCAGTCAGTCCCAGCAAGGGCTGGCCTCAAGCTCTTTGAGTGCCACGGTGCGGGAGGTGATCTCTCCGCGCCTGGAGCTGCTGCAGCTGGTGACCAATTCCAACGGGCAAACCTCCGTGTCCTTCGGCGGGCACTTCACGTCCAACCGCTTCTCGGTCGGCGTGGACTACCAGACCCTCTACGTCCCGTTTCGCGACCGGCCCTTCACGCAAGCTCTGAGCGTGAGCATTCGGTTCCGCCCCTTCGGGACGGTGGACCTTAACGCCCAAACATACGTGACTCCGGAAGGGAAGCTTCGCTACACGGCCTTCGGCAATAGCTCGATGTACCGGTATGGTGGCCTGCAGGTGGGCGACAGGCCCATGGCCTTCAGTCTGGCCAAGTATCTGATCCGTGGGCGGGTGGAGGATGAACAGGGCGCCGCCATCAGCGGGGCTGCACTCCAGGTGGATCGCGAGGTCGCTTTCACCGACACCAAAGGCGAATTCTTCGTGCGCGTGAAAAAGCAACGCGAATACCCCGTGCGCGTGCTGCTGGACCAGTTCCTGATGCCTGGCTATTTTGCGGTCGTCAACTCGCCGGCTACGGCCGCGGCACGTCCCGAAGAGGAGGCCGTTCCCTTTACCATCGTGTTGCGGCATGTCAAGCCTCCGGCACGACCCACTCATACTGCATCCATGTCTGAGTCTCCAGACGCGGCTCCGCCTGCGGACGTCCGGGCCGATGCGGCACCCGCCCTCCCTGGCATGGGCGCGGAGCCGCCACCGGTACGAGCTACGCAACGGCCTGGGAGGCCCGACTATGTGGTTCAGGTGGCAGCCTTAGGGAGCGCCAAGGGCGCCGAAGACATGGCCGCCCAGCTTCGCGGCAAGCGCTATCCCGTGATCGTTGTGGGCAGTTCCTCCGGCGGTTCCCTATATCGGGTGCAGGTTGGGCCTTTCCGGAGCAAGCGAGAGGCCCAGGCCATGCAGGCCCGTCTCTCCCGCGATGGCTTCCAGTCCTTGCTCCGGCCGTCCGCCAATCCCGGCGGGCTGGCAGCCCTCCCCTCCTCTTCAGCCGCGGGACTTTGAGTCGACTCTAGGCCTCAAACACGCGCTATTCTTGCGCGCTGCTGTGGCGTGGCTCCCAGGCCGCAGGTCCTTGCCCCCCCACTTTTGTGCCATTAGGCCCACCTTCCTGCCATTGTCTGAAGAACTTGCCGGGAGTAGCTTGTCGTCTAGCCACCTGGTTCCGCGCAGGGCGACCAGGTCAGCAGCACGATGACACTCACTGCCGCACGCCACGCACTGTTCACATTCGCTGTTCTGTCGGCTCTGTTGGGATCGGGTCCAACCGCGTTGGCGGGGGACTCCGCAGGGTCGGCGCAAGGCAGCGTGGTGCTGCGTGCCGTGGTGCTACCCAGCCTGGGCGTGCAGCTCGCCTCAATGGATTCCTCACAGACCGGAGAAGCCAAAGAACTGGCTGCACACTGGAATCTGGCTTCGGGTCACAACGCCGGTTTGATTGTGGCGCGTTCTACGGATTGGCAATACCCCTTCGCTTCGGCCCATCCAGCAATCATTCCGGCAAAGTACCGCATCGGGACTTCCTGTTTGCAATCGGGCGAGGGGTTCTCGGCGGATTGGTGCGACTCGTTAAGGCCGTTCGCGGTGGTCGGACTGGCAAGCCTAGGCCGACAGCAACCCAAGGCGCAACCCATGCGAATCAGTCTCCCCCGCTTGGCTTTCCCTCTCCGGCACCCCGAATCCGGAACGTTGGATATCCGCTTCCAAGCCATCTAGCTGGCCCCGGTCGCTGGGTTCGTTAGCTCGCTGATTCTCCACGCTGCCGGCGGTGGAATCCCTGCTCCCGCGTCGTCAGATTTGTGGTACTCTTCGGGAAAAGTCGCGGGAGGATTCTTCCGGCCTTCGTGTCACCCAAGAAAGAACCCGGCCTTCAGCTTTCCTGGACGACCATCACCTATCGCAGCGTCTGGATGACGATCTTTCTCGTCGTGCTCATCGCCGGTGTGGTGGCCTACTTTGCGTTTCCGGGTACCACGCGTCCTGCCCTGGCGCGACTGGGAGTCGCGATTGGCGGGCTCTTTGAGAAGCTCGGACTGGTCAGCGCGGATGACAAGGGCATTCCGGTGGGTCCGCAGCAGGCGCACTTCACCCAGATTGACGGGTCCGTGCGGGTGAAGAAAGTGAACCGCGGGGATTGGGTGAACGCCGACTACAACCTGCCCCTGGAGAAGAGCGACGTCGTACAGACCGGCCCGGAAGGCATCGCCAAGATCGTGTTCACGGACGGCACCAACTATACGGTGAAATCCGACTCGCTGATTGTGATCGAAGAGAACTCGACCAACGCCGCCCAGCAGACCCAGGTTGCCGTCCAGGTCACCACCGGCACCGTCGATCTTGCTACCGCCACTTTTGTGCAGGGTTCCAAGTCTGAGGTCATTGTGGCGGGTGCGACCGCCAGCCTCTCTCCCGAGAGCGCGGCCCAGGTGCGTAACGATCCCAAAGCCGACTCGCACGAGATCCTACTCCGCCGCGGCTCCGGCGAAGTGCGCCGTGGCGACGAGATCGTGCGATTGGCCGACTACGAGAAGGTTTCGTTTCGTGCCGATTCGGCGCGCATGAACAAGGAAAAGGAAATCAGCCCGCCGACCCTGATCACGCCTCCCAATATGATGCCCATCTTCACCGGCGGGGCCGTCAAGCCGGTGACCTTTTCCTGGACTCCGGTGAGCGATGCTCGCACCTACCACCTGCGGGTTTCGCGCAACCCGTATTTCTCGTCGACGGTGCTGGATCGCAAGGTGACCGGCACGGAGTTCGGTACCGGTGGTCTAGAGGAGGGAACCTACTACTGGTTGGTTCAATCGGTCGATGCTCGCGGACACGAGTCGGTGGAGAGCGAGCGCAACCGCTTCGACCTGGTCAAGCAGGCGGCCCAGGACACCAGCATCCGCCTGGAGATTGCGGAACTGCGCCAACACGGCCGCGTGATTGAGGTGGTGGGCCAAACCGAACCCGCGGCGCGTGTCATGGTGAACAGCCAGGAGGTTCCGGTCATAGGCCGGGATGGCGGCTTCCGATTCTTCACCCCGCCCCTGCCCAGCGGCGAGAACGTCATCACGGTCACGGCGCAGAACGCCCGGGGCGGCGTCAACACGCAGATCAAGAAGGTCGTCATCCAATAGCCCCGGCTCCCCGGCCGGGCATGGCCTCCGGTGCAGGGGGTGTCCGGTTGGGCACCACCCCGAACTTCGAAATCGGTTAGAATCTCGACAACACGGCGCCGCAACGCCGGCAGAACTAAATTCAAAGCGAAGTGAAGCTACATGTCATCTAACGGTCTTCATTCCGAGTCGTCCGTCCTGCAGAGTCTGCGTTCCCTGTTCAGCGTTTTCTCGTCCGACCTCGCCATCGACCTGGGCACCGCCAACACCTTGGTCTACGCCAAGGGCAAGGGAATCGTGGTGAATGAACCTTCCATCGTCGCCATCAACAAGCTCACCGGCGATGTGGAAGCAGTCGGCAAAGAAGCCAAGGAGATGCTGGGCCGCACGCCCGGCAACATCGTGGCTATCAAGCCGATGAAAGACGGCGTGATCGCCGACTTCAAGGTCACCGAGAAGATGCTCAACTACTTTATTCAGAAGGCGCACAACCGGAAGATGCTGGTGCATCCGCGCATCGTGATCGGCGTGCCTTCGGAGATTACTCAGGTAGAGAAGCGCGCGGTCATGGACTCGGCCTACCGCGCCAAGGCCAGTGAAGTCCATCTGGTCGAGCAGGCCATGGTGGCCGCCATCGGCGCCGGCCTGCCCATCACCGATCCCTGCGGCAACATGGTGGTGGATATCGGGGGCGGCACCTGCGACATCGCCGTGATTTCGCTGAGCGGCATCGTGTACTCGCGCTCCGTTCGCATGGCCGGCAACCAGATGGACGAGGCCGTCATGAATTACCTCAAGCGCAAGTACAACCTGCTCATCGGCGAGCGCACCGCCGAGCAGATCAAAATGGAAATCGGCTCCGCGTACCCCCTGGACAAGCCCCTCACCATGGAGATCAAGGGGCGCAACCTGATCGAGGGAATTCCGCGCACCATCACGATCGACGATAGCGAGATCCGGGAGGCGCTGGGCGAATGTGTGGCCACCATCATGAACGCCATTCGGGTCGCGCTGGAGCGCACACCACCGGAACTCTCTGCGGACATCAGCGATCGCGGCATCGTGCTGACCGGTGGTGGCGCCCTGCTGAGGAACCTGGATAAGCGCATTCGCGAGGAAACCGGCCTGCCGGTCTCGATCGCCGACGACCCACTGGCCAGCGTGGTGTTGGGCACGGGCAAGATGCTCAGCGACTTCAAGCTGCTGCGCAAGATTTCGATCGAGTAAGGCCCGGGGTGGCCCGACAATCCGCGGGCTGGCCGGAGTCGCAGCATGGATAACTTCATCGGTCGGTATCGCAACCTCACCATCCTGACTGCGGTGCTGTTCGCGCAGGTCCTGGGGCTCGGAATTCAGGTCCGGCGTCCTACGGATTCCGGCTCCCAGTCCCTCATTCGCATCTGGACCGTTGCCGCCATCTCGCCCATCGAGAAGGCGATCGTGCGCGTCCATGAGGCCGTCGGCGACCTGTGGCTCAGCTACGTGGACTTGCGCGGCGTGCGTGTCGAGAATCATGCCCTGCGCTCGCAGCTGGATCGCCTGCGCCTGGAGCAGGCCCGCCTGGAACAGGAGGCTGCCCAGGGCCGCCGCCTCGGCGCTCTGCTCGATTTCAAGCAGCAGTTCATCGGAGAAACTGTCGCCGCCCGGCTGATTGGTTCCAGCGGTAGCCGGCACTCGCGCGTGCTCTACCTCGACAAGGGCTCCGAACACGGCCTTCGCAACGGCATGGCCGTCATCAGTCCTCAAGGCATCGTCGGCAAGATCACCGCCGTGTTGCCCACCTCGGCCCAGGTTCTGGAGATCCGCGATGCAGACAGCGGGGTAGGCGTGATCCTGGAAAAATCGCGCCTGCATGCTGTTCTTAAGGGCACGACCGATGGCCGGACGATGCTGCGCTACGTCATGGGTGACGAGAAGGTGGAAGTCGGGGAGCGTCTCCTCACCACTGGAGGTGACCGCATCTTCCCACGCGGACTGCCTGTGGGCACGGTCACCAGCGTCGGGCCAGGCCCGGATGCCTTCCTAGCCATCGTCGTTGAGCCCGCAGCCGATCTCGATCGCCTGGAGGAAGTCCTCGTCGTGACGCGTGTGGATCAGGCCCCGGCGGATGTCCTGGAGGCCGAAGCGCCAAGCCGCGCGGCGGAGATTCTGGCCCAGCGTCTCCCAGGAATCTCACCCAAGCCGGCGGCGGAGAGCAGCGCTCAAGAGCCCGGTCCTGTTTCCCCAGCGGATGCACCTACCGCTCCGGCCGGCGAAGGTTCGGATGCGCCATCGCGGCCTGGAGCGACTCCTGCGAGTCCGCCTCCTGGGGGAGCATCTCGCTAGGCGTGCCCATCACCTACAGTTCGCGTGCTGAGATCGAGGTCCACCGGTTTACGCTGTCGGCGAGCATCGGCATTCCGCTCGTGGCGTTGTTGCTGCAGGCATTCGTCCCCTTGTACGTGCGTCGCTTCGACATCCTGGACCTTCCCTTACTCGTGACTATTTTCCTGGCAGTGGCGCGTCGCAGCCCGGTCACCGGGCTGCTGACCGGCGGTGTGATCGGCCTGCTCCAGGATGGCTTGACTCATCATCCGCTGGGCGTCTATGGCATCGCCAAGACGGTAGTCGGCTACGCTGCGTCTTCCCTCGGGGTGCGGGTCGATGTGGAGAGTGTGCTGACCCGCTTCCTGACCACGCTCGGCTTCTACCTTCTCCACACTGCGGTGTACTTCGTGGTGGGACGGTATCTGGTGCGGCAGCCGCTGGAATGGGAGTGGGGATACCTGCTGGTGGCGTCTCTGCTGAACGCCCTGGTGGCGTTGCCCCTGTTTGCATTCCTGGACCGCTTCAAGCTCAAGACCTGAGGGGGTCCGAAAAGGACAGTACAATAGTGCCGCTGCACTGAAGTCTTGCAGTCATGCTGGATCGCGTCGAGAAGATACCGTCGTATCGCTTCACCGCCGTGCAGTACGCGCTGGTGGCGATGTTCCTGCTGCTCGCCTATGGCCTGTGGCGGCTGCAGGTCTCTGGCGGTGAGCGTTATGAGCAGCTCGCCCAGCGCAATCGCATTCGCGGCATTCCCATTATGGCGCCACGCGGCAAGATTCTGGACCGCGAGGGCCGCATCCTGGTGGACAACTATCCCTCGTTCACCGTGCTCTACCAGCGCGAACAGGGGGCGCCCTCCGCCGACGAACTGGCCCAGATCGCCACCGGCCTGCACATGACCGTAGAAGACATTCAGGAGCGCCTGCGCCGCCGCGCGGGTGAGCCTTCCTTCCGCCCGGCTGTGCTCAAGGACGACATCACGCCCGACGAGCTCGCCTTCGTCGAGGCCCACCGACCGGAGCTGCCGCAGCTCGACGTCATCATGGTGCACCGACGGCTGTATCCCCGGAACGGCTTTGCCGCCCACCTGGTTGGCTACGTCGGGGAGGTCAGTGAGCGCATGCTCGACCAGCCCGGTTTCGAGCTATACGAGGCCGGGGACATCGTCGGCCAGTACGGCGTGGAGCAGACGTACAACCATCTGCTGATGGGCAAAGACGGATACCGCCGGGTGGTTGTGGACAGCCGCGGGCGTGAAGTGGGGCAGTTGGAGCAGGCTTCTGCTACCCCGGGCAAACAGCTGCGCCTGACCGTTGACCTGGATCTGCAGATCGCCGCCGAGGAAACGTTGGAAGGCAGCATCGGCGCGATCGTGGCGCTGGATCCCCGCAACGGGGAAGTGCTGGCCATGGTAAGCCGCCCGACGTTTGACCCCAACGCCTTCACCGTGGGCATTTCACGGCAGGCCTGGAGCCAGCTGGTCAACGATCCCGACACGCCCCTGCTCAACAAGGCCACGCAGGCCCAACTCGCTCCCGGCTCGGTGTTCAAGATCCTGATGTCGGTGGCCGGCCTGGAAGAGGGAGTGGCTCAGAATATGACCATCACCTGCCCGGGCGGCAGGAATTTCTACGGCCGCTTCTTCAAGTGCCACCGTGTGCACGGTGGAGGCGTGGGGATTTCTCGCGCCATCACGGAATCCTGCGACACCTTCTTCTACACGCTGGCGGAACGGTTGGGCATCGAGCGCATTGCGCACTACGCTACCCGCCTGGGCCTGGGGCAGAAGACCAATATCGATCTGCCGCAGGAGGCGGCCGGCGTCATGCCGTCGGAGGCATGGAAGATTCGCAATTTCCGCCAGAAGTGGTATGCGGGTGAGACCATCTCCGTCGGCATTGGACAGGGCGCCGTGGCTACCACGCCTATCCAGTTGGCGCGCGCCATCGGCGGCATCGCCATGGATGGAGTCCTCTACCGCCCGCATGTGGCGTTTCCCGACGAGATGCAGGGTTTGGCCCATGCCGCGGCTGCCGAGGACGTGCCCGATCGCGTGGTCGTGCCCATCGATCCACGCAACTGGGAGATCATCACGGATGCCATGGCCGGCGTGGTCAATCCGGGCGGCACCGCCGCCAGCGCCCATTTGGAAGGCATCGATTTCGCCGGCAAGACGGGGAGCTCGCAGGTGGTCAGCAACGAAGCCCGTCGCAAGCTCGTGGGAGACCGTTATCGAGACAACGGCTGGTTTGTGGGAGTCGCTCCGCGGCGCAATCCGGAGATCGTCGTGGCCGCGCTGGTGGAAGGCGGAGAGCACGGCTACATCGCGGCTCGCCTGGTCGCCCGGGTGATCAAGGCGCACTTCGACAAAAAGCAGCGCAACGGTGTGAAGGTGGCCCGGTCGCGGCGGACGGCCCCGGCGCCGTCTCTCGAGTTCGCCGGCGTCTGGAGCGAACCCGATGCTGACGGCCGGAGTGATGCTCTACGATCCGGGAAGTTTGTGCTGTCCCTGCACCGTGCAGGGCATCCGGCGGGGAGCCTTGTGCGCGTCCCGGAACTTTCGTCAATTCGGCAATTCCCCAATTTGGCAATTCCTCAATCCCCATGATTCGCTTTGTCTCATTCCGCGACTTCGATTGGGTCCTGTTGGGGCTGGTCCTCGTGATTTGTTCGCTGGGCGTCGCTGAGATCTACAGCGCCACCTACAACACCAAGCTCGCCGGCGCCCACGTCAAGCAGATCTACTGGATTCTGTTCGGCGTCCTTTTGCTGTTCCTGATGAGCATGCTGGATTACCGGACGCTGCTGGAGCGCGTCCCTTGGCTGTATGTTGTCTCGATCGCTGCTTTGGTTGCCGTGCTTCTTTTCGGGCAGAAATACCTGGGCGCCCGGCGCTGGATCCGAATCTACGGCGGTACACACTTCCAGCCTTCGGAATGGATCAAGCTGGTGGTGATTCTGGCGGTGGCGAAATATTTTGCGGACTTGCGCCAACGTGAACCCGCCGTTTCCGATATCGTCAAGGCAGCTCTGATCGCCGGCGTTCCCATGCTCTTGATCCTGGCGCAGCCGGATTTAGGTACCGCCCTCACCTACGCGCCGGTTGCTGTGATGGGGCTGTTCCTCGCCGGGCTGCGCTGGAAGCATGCCGCTGTGATCCTGCTCTGCGCTGGATTGCTGATGCCCGTGGTGTGGAAGTTTGGTCTCAAAGACTACCAGCGAGCGCGGCTCACCAGCTTCCTGGATCCCGCCGCGGACCCCCAAGGCTCCGGCTATCAGGTGCAGCAATCGCTGATCGCCGTCGGTTCGGGCGGCATCTGGGGCAAGGGATTTCTCCAGGGTTCGCAGACCCAGGGGCTGTTCCTGCCCGTCACCCACACCGATTTTGCCTTCGCTGCGTTTGCGGAAGAGCAAGGTCTGTTGGGCGCCATGGGTCTGCTATTGCTCTATTTCATGGTTCTCATGCGTCTAGTGCAGAACGCTCAGGTAGCCCGTGACCGCGCCGGCTCGTTCATCATCATGGGTGTAGTAGCGGTTCTGGCGTTTCACGTCATGGTGAATGTCGGCATGGTCGTGGGTTTCATGCCCGTCACCGGCATACCTTTGCCGCTGCTGAGCTACGGCGGCTCTTCGGCGCTGTTCACCTTCCTCGCCCTGGGCCTGGTCATGAACATACGCATGAGAAGGTTCGTAAACTAGGCCGACTCCCTGGATGACAATTCGAGGTTCGCGGTCAACACAAGCGGCGCCAAAAGGTCCTGTCCACGGAAGGGTCAGGAGCTGGCCGTCCACACCCAGGACAGCACCACCACTCCGCCCGCTATGCGATACACCGCAAAAGGGACAAACCCGTGTTTCCGTACCCAGCGCATGAACCAGGCCACTGAGGCCAGCGCCACCAGGAAAGAGACCACAAACCCGATGCCCAGAACGATCCAGCCGTGTGTGTCCATGGTGAACGAACCCAGGTGGGCTTCGCCCGCGCCGCTGCCTGCCTTCAAGGCCTTGAGGAAATCGTAGCCGGTAGCTGCCGCCATGGTCGGAATCGATAGAAAGAAGGAAAACTCGAGCGCGGCTTCGCGTGTCATGCCGGCGGTCTGTCCGGCGGATATGGTGGCCATGGAGCGCGAGACGCCGGGAAACACCGCGGCCAGCACCTGCCACACACCGATCCAGGCTGCCTGACCCAGGCTCATGTCATCCATGCGGTGGGTGGTCGGGGCGTGGCGCTCCGACCACGCGTCCACCATCCACATCGCGACTCCACCTACGATCAGCGCCCACGCCATCAAGGGCAGGCTCTCCAGGTGCTTGCCGATGATCTTGGTGGAGAGCAGAGAAGGCACGGCGGTGCAGACGAAGGCAACCATCGTGAGCCCCAGCGGATGCGTGAGCCATGTACGGTCGCCGCGCGGCCCACGCGGGAACTCAGCTATGAACCCGGAGATGCGCTTGCGGAAATAAAAGGGCAGGGAAAGGATGGCACCCAACTGGATGACGATGGAGTACATTTTCCAGTAGCCGTCGGCCAGATTCACGCCGAAGGCCGCTTCCGCGATGCGCAGGTGGGCGGTTGAACTCACGGGAAGGAATTCGGTGAGGCCCTCGATGACGCCCAGCAGGAACGACAGCACGTAGTCGTTCACGAGGGCCGCGGCCACAGGACTCGGGGTCATCTCAGCAGGGTCCCGGCGCCATCATTCGAGTGTGTTTCCGTACAGTGGAACGCCCTGCTCCATGAGGAAGGCCAGCCTCGCGGCGCGCGGGCTCCAGTCGCTTTCAGGAAACTGGGTAACCACGCGCTGGGCCAGCGCGATGCCTTTGGCTTTGGCCGACTGGGACTTGCCCGGGTTGTTCTCCGCCTTGTAAATCTCGATGAGTGCGGCCTGTCGCGTGGCCGCGAGATAGAGGGCCTCGGCCGCCTTTGGGGACTGGGGAAAGTCCTTCACGTACTCCTCGTAGATTTCGGTGTCTTTCTCGGGGCACTTGGACTTGCCCTCCCAGTCTCCGCACAGCTTGTTTTCCAGCAGGTTGAACTGGGCCAGGGCATGCCAACGGGTGGTGGGGAATTTTTTTCGCACCTCCCGCATCAGGTCTTCATCGATGCGCGGGCGATAGCGCGGGTCGTCCTTGGCGGAGGGACGCGATTTGGCGTCGGCTGCATCGACCTGCCACTTGATGTCGGCGGCGCGATAGAGGGCCTCGCCGGCCAGCGGCGAACTCGGAAAGTATTCGTAAGTTCGGTAGTAGAGCCGCATGGCGTCCTGGGCCGCGTTCTTCCGGCCGCGCCGCCGCTGCGCTTCGCTCTCCGAATCCACCGCCTCGCCGAACAGGATGCGGTCGCCGTTGGGCGTGGATGCCCTCACTACTCCTTTGTCCAGGATCCAGCCGGTGATGTTGCGTCCCTGCTCGGTATTGATGAATAGCTGGATCCACTGGCGGCTGCGATCAAGCACTGCTCCTTCGCGGCCGCGCTCCGCCTGTCCCAGCTTGGCCGACGTGGCGTCCGGCGAGATGTATACGATGGCTTCGCGCACCAGTACCACGCGCTCTTTGGAGGGAGGCGCTGCCTGCCCTCCTGCGTGCAAGGCGGCCGCCAGTAGAATGCTGGCGCCCAGGGCCGTTCGTGCTGCGGGCCGCATGAATTCTATCCTCCTCCGTGCCGCTTCGATTCTACCGACGCTGCGCCGGTCTTGTCGAAGCGCCGGTTCGGCCCCGGGGCGCACACGCTAATGCAGAGTGCGGCAACGCACAGACCGAAAAGCCAGCCTCCACTATGATCAGCGAGGAATGAACGCCTGGCACACGCGGACCGGTGATGAGACGCTGCGGCACTTCGCGGTCGACGCTGCGCTCGGTCTTTCAAAGCCGGAGGCAGCAAAGCGCCTTGCGGAGCACGGCCCCAACGAACTGGTGGACCGTGGCGCCAAGAGCCGGTGGCGCATCCTTTGGGAGCAGCTCACCGCCACCATGGTGCTGGTGCTGCTGGTCGCCGCCGCGGTCTCGATCTTCTTGCGCGACTACAAGGACACGATTGCCATCCTGGCCATCGTCATCCTCAACACCGTGCTGGGTTTCACGCAGGAGCATCGCGCCGAAAAGGCCCTGGCGGCTCTGCGCCGGTTGGCGCAACCCGCCGTGCGCGTCCGGCGCAATGGTCATGTGCAAACCATCTCCGCTGCCGGGCTGGTACCCGGCGACATAGTTCTGTTTGAGGCCGGAAACGCTGTTGCTGCCGATTGCCGCCTCGTCCAGGCCGCCAGTCTGCGGGCGCAGGAAGCCGCGCTCACTGGCGAGTCCGAGCCCGTCGAGAAGCAAGTCGAGCCGCTGCCCGCTGCTGAACTGCCTGTCGGCGACCGCACCAACATGCTGTTCGCGGGAACCGTGGTGACCTACGGCCGCGGTGAGGCCGTGGTCGTGGCTACGGGAACGCGCACCGAGCTGGGCCGCATCGCGGAGATGATCCAGAGCATCCGGGCGGAACCGACGCCGCTGCAGAAGCGTCTGGACGCTCTGGGTAGGTGGCTGGCGGTGGCGGCGCTGGCGGTGGTGGGAGTGATCTTCACTTTGGGCCTGCTGCGTGGCGAGTCCGTGCAGATCATGCTGCTCACTGCGGTGAGCCTGGCGGTTGCGGCTGTACCCGAGGGGCTCCCCGCCGTGGTTACCGTAACCCTGGCGCTGGGCGCACAACGCATGCTTCGCCGCAAGGCACTCATCCGCAAGCTGCCGGCCGTGGAGACGCTAGGCTCGGTCACCGTCATATGCACGGACAAGACCGGCACCCTCACCGAAAGCCGCATCACCGTAACGGTGCTGGAGACCAGTGCCGGGCGGCTCGACCTGACCCCGCACCTCCTCCGCCCCGACGACCGCACGGCTCTCGAGGTTCCTCGCGAACGTCCGGCGGTCACCTTGCTGCTGGTCGGCGGCGCGCTGTGCAGCGACGCGCACCTGGAGAGGGCGTCCGATGATCCGCGTGAGTACACGGCCCTCGGCGATCCCACCGAGTCTGCGCTGGTAGTGGCGGCGGCACGCCTGCATCTGCTCAAGCCCGAGCTCGAGCAAGCCCTGCCACGCATGGCCGAACTCCCTTTCGATTCCGATCGCAAGCGCATGATGACCGTCCATCATTTCGCTGCGAACCACCATCCCGCATCCGTCGCCGCGGCCCTGCATTCCCTCGAGCACGCCCTGGCAGGAGCGCCGCTGGTGGCGTTTGCCAAGGGAGCCGTCGACAGCCTGCTGGGCGTTTCCACGCGGGTGTGGACCGAGGGGCGGATGGAGCCACTCGACGACGACGAGCGTACCCGGATTCTGGCTGCCGGCGAACGCCTGGCAGGCCAGGGCATGCGAGTTTTAGGGGTGGCATTCCGGCCCCTAGCCGAAGTGCCCGCCGAGCTCGAACGCGCGGAGGCACAGTTCGTATTCCTGGGCATGGTCGGCATGATCGATCCGCCCCGCCCGGAAGTGAAAGAGGCGGTGATCACCTGCCGCCAGGCGGGCATTCGCCCGGTGATGATCACCGGCGACCACCCGCTCACCGCGCTGCACATTGCCCGCGACACTTCTCTGATCGATCACGGCCGGGTCCTTACCGGACTGGAGCTGGCGCGGATGTCGAAGAGCGAGCTGGTCGAAGTGGTCGAAAAAGTCTCGGTCTACGCGCGGGTTTCTCCGTCGCACAAGCTGGAGATCGTGAGCGCGCTCCAGTCGCGCGGAGAAATCGTGGCCATGACCGGCGATGGCGTCAACGATGCTCCCGCCCTCAAGCGCGCGGACATCGGCGTCGCTATGGGGGTTACCGGCACCGACGTGGCGCGCGAAGCCTCGGACATGGTGCTGCTCGATGACAATTTCGCCACCATCGTGGCCGCGGTGCGCGAGGGCCGCGTGATTTATGACAACATCCGCAAGTTCATCCAGTACCTGATGGCCACCAATTCCAGCGAGATCTGGGTGATGTTCCTCGCGCCCCTTCTGGGCATGCCCCTGCCGCTGCTGCCGCTGCAGATCCTTTGGATCAATTTGGTGACCGACGGCCTGCCGGCGCTGGCCCTGGCCGTGGAGCCCGCGGAGCGCGACATCATGCGGCGGCCGCCCGTGCCGCCCGGACAGAGCCTCTTCGCCGGAGGAGTAGGGTGGCACGTCCTCTGGGTAGGCCTGCTGATTGCGGCCCTGTGTCTGGGCGCGGGGCACTGGCGCTGGACGCTCAACGACCCCTCGTGGCAAACCCTGGTCTTTACTATGCTGACCTTCACACAAATGGCCAACTGCCTTGCCATCCGTTCCCGGCGGGACTCGCTGTTCACCGTCGGCGTCTTTTCCAATCCAGCCCTCTTGGGCGCGGTCGCGCTCACCTTCGTCTTGCAGCTGGTGGTCGTCTACACGCCCTTCTTGCAGCCCTTTTTCGGAACCGTCAACTTGCCGGCGCGCTGGTTGGCGCTCTCGATTGCCCTCAGCGCCGTGGTCTTCCTGGCCGTGGAAGCAGAGAAGTGGCTTCGTCGCAGGCCGGGTGGGACGCGGGCGACGTAGGCACCTGGGCGAATTCCTTTGTCGGCTGGGACGCGCGGTTTATCCTCAGTTCAGAATGCTGGTTTGGCTTCAATTCGTCGCCTGCACCGCGCTAATCGTGTATTGCGGCAGCAATCTTTCGCGCTACGGGGATGTCATCGCCGAAAAATCCGGCCTCGGCAGGACCTGGACCGGAGTCATCCTGCTGGCTTCCGTGACTTCGCTCCCCGAGCTCGTGACCGGTATCAGTTCCGTCGCGCTCTATGACGTACCGGACATCGCAGTAGGCGACGTTTTGGGCAGTTGCATGTTTAACATCCTCATCATTGCCCTGCTGGACCTTGTCGGAGGCGCAGCTCCCATATCGACCCGAGCCCACCAGGGCCAGATCCTGACGGCTGCTTTTGGCATCTTGCTCTTGGGCCTGGTGGCCATCAACCTTTCTGCCGGCAAGCACGCTCCCGCCATCGGTTGGGTCGGCGCCTATAGCCTGGTTTTCCTGGCCGTGTACTTTCTGGCCATGCGGGTTGTGTTCCTTTATGAAAAGGGCCGGCTGACCGAGTTCATGAAGGAGTTGGCCGAGGAAGCTCGCTACGGTCATATCTCGACGTCGCGGGCCTATGCCCTGTATGCCGCCAATGCGGTCGTCATTGTCGTGGCGGCAGCCTTCCTGCCGAAGATTGCGGCGCAGATCGCCCAGGTGACCGGTCTCGGCCAGGCTTTCGTGGGCAATGCCCTGGTGGCCATCTCCACCTCCCTCCCCGAGGTGGTCGTGTCCGTAGCCGCCTTAAGGATCGGCGCCGTGGACATGGTTTACGGGAACATCTTCGGCAGCAACCTGTTCAATATCCTCATCCTGGCGCTGGACGACCTGTTCTATGCCAAGGGACCATTGCTGTCCCACGTCTCTCCGGAGCACGTGATTCCAGCGACGGCCGCCATGGCCCTGAGCGCGGTGGCGGTCATTGGTCTGACCTATCGCACCGGAAGGAAAGTTCTGCCGCTGGCATGGGATGCCGTGGGGATCGTGATCGTCTACCTGTTTGCGATGGGCGTGCTGTACGTGGCCAGATAGTGAAGAGATCTGTCCGCAGGTGTCCCTAGCCGGCCAGCACACGAGCAAGGAGCAAGGGATCGACGTTTCCCCCGCTGATCACGGCCACCGTGTGATTCGATTTGGGTAGCTGCTCGCGGTGGAAGAGGAAACCTGCGAAGCTCACTGCGCCGCTGGGCTCGGCCACCAAGCGCGCATGCAAGGCGATGCGTCGCATGGCCTCGCGGATCTCATCTTCGGTCACCGTGATGATGTCATCCACGTAGCGCTGGATGTGCTCGAAGGGGAGCGCGCCGACCGACTGCGTGCGCAGGCCGTCCGCGAGGGTGCGTGAGGTCTTTTCTGCGGGCCACTCCACGACCTTGCCGGAATGAAAGCTTTCTTGGGCGTCTCCCGCCAGTTCCGGCTCCACGCCGACCACCTTGACGTTCGGCCTGGAGAGCTTCACCGCCGTCGCAACACCGCTCAGCAGCCCGCCGCCGCTGATGGGCGCCAGCACCAGCTCCACCTCGGGCAAGTCTTCGACGATTTCCAGTCCGCAAGTGGCCTGTCCGGCGACGATCCAGGGATCGTCGTACGGCGGAACCATCGTGTACCCGTGTCGTGACGCCAATTCTTCGGCTTTGGCCTGCCGCTCGGAGCTGGCGACGCCCACCAGGACAATCTCAGCCCCCAGCGCCGCCGTAGCCTGCTGCTTGATGGGCGGCGCGTTGGAAGGCATCACGATCACCGCCCTGACGCCGAAGGCGCGCGCCGCGTAGGCCACCGCCTGGGCGTGGTTCCCGCTGGAGTACGTGATGACGCCACGCTTCCGCTCCGCTTCGGGCAGGGAAGCCACCTTGTTATACGCCCCGCGGATCTTGAACGCTCCGACCGGTTGCAGGCTCTCCGCCTTGAAAAACACGCGCTCGCCCGCACGCTCGCGCGGGCATTCCACCAGCGGCGTGCGCACGGCCACGCCACGGATGCGCTGCTGCGCCGCACGGATTTGGTCAAGGGTTACGATCAGTTATCAGATCTCCAGGATCACCGGCATGATGAGCGGGCGGCGCGCGGTCTGTTTGGCGATGTAGCGCTTCAAGTCCTGGCGGATCTTTTCCTTGATGACGCCCCAGTCGCGTTTTTCTTCCTCGCTGGATTCCTCCAGTGTGCGGGCGACGATGCGCCGCGCTTCGTCCTGCAAGCCGTCCTCACCCGCCAGGCCCCGCATGACGATCTCCGGCGCCGCCTCTACGCGCCCCGTGAGCTTGTTGATGGCGATGATGGGCAGCACGATCCCGTCCTCGCTCAAGTGGCGACGGTCCTTGATCACCACGTCCTCGACCACGTCGCCGAGCGACCCGGCGTCGATGCATACTCGCCCCACGGTGACACGCCCGGCCTTGCGCGCTCCCAGTTCGGTGAACTCCAGCACGTCGCCGCTCTCGATCATCATCACCTGGCCTACGGCGCCGCGCATAGAGGCGGCCAACTCCGCGTGCCGTTTGAGCTGGCGATATTCGCCGTGGATGGGGATGAAGTAGCGCGGCCTCACCAGGTTGATGATGAGCTTGAGTTCTTCCTGGCTGGCGTGGCCGCTGACGTGCACCGGGGGCGAAGACCCGTCCTCGTAGACCACGTGCGCCTCGCGCCGGAACAGGTGGTCGATCATGCGATAGATCGCCTTCTCGTTGCCCGGGATGATGCGCGAAGAAAGAACGACGGTGTCGTTCTTTTCGATACGAGCATGCTTATGGTTTTCGACCGCCGCCCGCGAGAGCGCGGACATGGGCTCGCCCTGCGTCCCACCGATGAGCACGCAGACTTTCTCCGGCGGCAGGTTCTTGATTTCGCCGGGATTCACCATCAGCCCATCCGGCAAATCTATGTAACCCAAGTCCTCGGCGATCTCCGTCGACTCCGTCATGGACCGGCCCACCACCGCCACCTTGCGCCCATATTCGTGCGCCATCTCCAAAGCCAGCTTGATGCGATGGATGGACGACGAGAAGCAGGAGATATAAAGCCGGCGCGGGGCGCTCTTGAACACCTCGTCGAACTTGCGGCGGACCGCGCGCTCGCTGGGCGTGTAGCCCGGACGCTCGACGTTCGTCGAGTCCTGGAAAAGCGCCAGCACGCCCTCCTTGCCGTACTCGGCGAACGAGTGCAGGTCGAACAGGCGATTGTCGGTGGGTGTCGGGTCCACCTTGAAGTCGCCGGTGTGAATGATCACGCCCAGCGGCGTGTGGATAGCCAGCGCCACGCAGTCCACCAGGCTGTGCGTCACCTGGATGGGATGGATGGTGAAGGGGCCGAGGCGAAAACGCTCGCCCGGGCGGATCTCATGTAGCGCTGCGCCCTCGAGCAGCTCGTGCTCTTCCAGCTTGTCCTCAACATAGGCCAGAGTGAACTCGGTGGCGTAGACGGGCACTCGAAGGTCGTCCAGCACCCAGGGCAGCGCCCCGATGTGATCTTCGTGCCCGTGCGTGAGGACGATTCCGCGAATCTTCTCCCGGTTCTCCAGCAGGTAGGCGATGTCGGGAACGACGATGTCCACGCCCAGCAGTTCGGATTCCGGGAACATCAGCCCGGTATCGATGACGATGATGTCGTCGCCCCAGCGGACCGCCATCGAGTTCATTCCGAACTCGCCCAGTCCGCCTAGGGGGATGACTTGCAGCTTGCCTGCTGGCATGGGGGAACTCTGATGCTAGCACACGCGACGGAAACGCTAGGGCTTTGCAGTCACTGCCGAGGCAGCGACTCTCACCGGCTCGCGCAGCAGTTCGTAGCCCTCTGCGCGCGCCACATAGGCTACCGCGACCAGGTCGCCGGTCACGTTCAGCGTAGTGCGGCACATGTCGAGGATGCGGTCTACGCCCAGGATCACGGCGATCAGTCCGGGATCCACACCCACGGTGGCCAGCACCACGACGATGAACGGAATGGAGCCCGAAGGCACTCCCGCCGTGCCGACTCCGCCGAGGATCGCCAGATAGAGAACCAGCAATTGCTGGCCGAGCGAGAGGTCGACGCCCGCCAACTGCGCCAGGAACAACACGGTGACACCCTCGTAGAGCGCCGTCCCGTTCTGGTTGGCGGTGGCGCCCACGGTCAGCACGAAGCTGTTGATCTCCGGCGGCGCTCCCAGGTTCTCCTCGCCTACGCGCAAGGCGGTAGGCAGAGTGGCGTTCGAAGACGAGGTGGAGAACGCGGTGAGCATGGCGGTCTTCACTCGCCGGAAGAATTCCATAGGGTGGATGCGCGCCAACAAGGCCAGGGCCAGCGAGTACACGCCGAACATGTGCAGAGCCAGGCCCACCAGCACGGTGATCATGAACCAGGCCAGCGCCTGCAACAGGTCAAGGCCGAAGCGTGCGGTGTTGGTGAACAAGAGGCAAGCCACAGCATAGGGCGCCATCCGCATCACGATATCCACGATCTTGGCGCTTACTTGGAAGACGCCCTCCAGAATCGCCACCACCGGCGCCGCCGCCGTCTGCGGGATGAGCGTGAGAGCCACGCCCACCAGCACGGCGAAGAACATCAGGTGGAGCATGTTGGGTGTCTCAGGGCTGATGGCGGAGAAGGGATTGGCCGGGACCAGCGTCTTCACTACGGTCATGAGAGCGGAGTCTTTTTCCGTGCCCGCTTTGGCGGCAGCCACGCGGGTCGCAGCCTCCGACCCGTAGCGCTGACGCAGCGCCGTCTCGGTCGCGCTATCGATGCGCTTGCCGGGACGCACGGTGTTGGCCAGTCCAAGCCCGATTGCAACCGAAATGGCCGAAAGCACCAGAGTGAAACCGATGGTCCTCAGCCCCACGCGGCCCAGCTTGCGAATGTCGCCCACCCCGGCCACGCCCACCACCAGCGCGGAGAACACCAGCGGGATCACGATCATCAGCAGCATGCGCAGGAACAGCGTGCCCACCGGCTCGCTGATGTTGCGCACGGCCCACTCGACCGCCCAATGTTCACCGCCCAGCAGAAGGTTGGCCCCGAAACCGGCTCCCACGCCCACACCCAGGCCGATGAGGATGCGGGTATGTAGTGGTAGCCCTCGCGGACGGTCGGGCGTGGAGTCCTTCAGGTCGGTGGTCAGTTCACGCTCGAAGGCGTCGGCCGGCGGGACCGCTTGTCGTTCAGGAGTTTCGCTCACCGCAGCAGGTCCTCGAGTTCCGCGCTCCGATCGGTCTTTTCGTCGCGATATTTCACGATCACCGGCGTGTAGAGTGAGAGTCCCCACTCTGTGGCTTTACCGCGCGCAATGGCGCGACTGCCCGCAACTACCACGGCGCCTTCCGGAACCTCGAGCGGCGCCTCCGGTGTCGCGCGATACACTTCGCCGCGGGCCAAATCGAAGAGCGGAGTGGAACGGGTCAGGATGACGCCCGCCCCCAGCACGGCGCGCGCTCTCACCAGAGTACTTTCGTACACGCCGCAATTGCCGCCCACCAGCACTTCGTCTTCGATGATCACGGGCGAAGCATTCACCGGTTCCAGCACGCCGCCGATCTGCGATCCGGCGCTCAGATGAACACGCTTACCGACCTGCGCGCACGAACCGACCAGCACATGCGAGTCCACCATGGTGCCTTCGTCCACGTACGCGCCGACGTTGATGTACATGGGCGGCATACAGACCACGCCCGGCGCCACGTACGCTCCCTGGCGCACCGAAGAGCCGCCGGGCACCACCCGCACGCCGTCCGCCACGCGGAAGCGCCGCAGGGGAAACGTATCCTTGTCCACGAAGCTGAGCCCCCGCGGCTCGCCCATTTCGGCCAGTTCGCCCAGCCGGAAGCCGAGCAGGATGCCCTGCTTGACCCATACGTTGGTCTGCCAGCGGCCATCGATCTTCTCCGCGGAGCGGATCCGGCCGTCGGTAAGGGCGCGCCGAAAATCAACGAACACGCGGTGCGCTTCCACATGGTCGGTGCGGACGCTTCGTAGGCTGGCGCCGAGCGCGAATAGCCGCTCGATAGCTGCACGCAACTCTTCCATCGCGCGGCAGTATAAACGAAAGGCGGATTGGCCACAGAGACACAGTGGGCACAGAGAAACTGCGAAAGAAAAAGGCAAGCGCCAGAGGCTAAAGCAGACCGCCTGCGTAAAGACTCAGCGTGCTGCCACTGCCTTCGGGATCAGGCCTGCCTCGGCGGCGATTCTCTCCAGCTTGGCACGGTTCTCTTTCTTCATGGAGCAAAGAGGCAGCCGATAGAACTCCTCGATGCGCCCCATCATGGCCAACACAGCTTTAACCGGAATCGGGTTGGACTCGATGAAGTTGGCCTCCATCAAGGCTAGGTACTTGCGGTGGAGGCTGCGGGCGGTGGCCCAGTCGTCGGCGAGGGCGGCGCGAGTCATCTCCGCCATCTCGCGGGGAATCTCATTCGAGGCCACCGAGATGACGCCCATGCCGCCGAGAGAGACGACGGGCAGGGTGATGGAGTCGTCGCCGGAGAACACCAGAAAGCCTTCCGGGACGCGCTGGAAAACGTCCGCAATCTGCCCCATGTTGCCGCTGGCCTCCTTCACAGCGACGATGTTGGGAATCCCGGCCAGGCGCGCCAACGTGGCCGGTTCGAGGTTGGCGCCGGTGCGTCCGGGCACGTTGTAGAGCACCAGCGGCTTGTCCACGCTCTCGGCGATGGCACGGAAGTGCAGATACTGGCCTTCCTGCGTGGGCTTGTTGTAGTAGGGCGAGGCCGTAAGGATGGCGTCCACGCCCTTGCGGGCCGCAACGGCGCGTGCCTTCTCCACCGCCTCGGTCGTGGAGTTGGAGGTGGCGCCGGCGACGATGGGCACGCGGCCGGCCGCGACTTCGATGGTGATATCGATGACGCGCAACCACTCCTCACGGGAAAGCGTCGGCGTCTCACCGGTCGTTCCGCAGGGAACTAGGAAATCGATGCCGGATTCCACTTGCCAGGCGACCAGCGCTCGGAGCGCAGGCTCGTCAATGGAGCCATCGGACTTGAACGGAGTGACGAGGGCGGTACCACAGCCACGCAATCTCATAGCTACCCTTCCAGCACTTGTTTGAATTCGTAGAATCCCTTCTTGCCTTGCAACCACTCCGCTGCGCGCACGGCGCCCTCGGCGAAGGCGCGGCGCGACTTGGCGTCGTGGATGAGCATCATGGTATCGCCACTGGAGTCCAGCAGCAGCACGTGCGTGCCCACCGTGTCGCCCTCGCGGACCGAGGTGATTTCGACCTGCTTGCCGGAGGCATCCTCGAGGACCTTCTGCAGCTTCACCGCAGTGCCGGAAGGCTTGTCCTTCTTCTGGGCATGGTGGCGTTCCACAATGCCGCCCCGGTAACCCTGACGGAGCGCAGCCGCGGCCGCCCGGGCGATCTCGAAGAACACGTTCACGCCCACGGAGAAGTTGGCGGCGTAGAGGAAGCCGATGCCGCTCGTTTCCACGAGCTTGCGGATGCGTGACAGTTCGTCGTACCAGCCGGTGGTTCCCACCACCATGCTGGCGCCGGCGGCGGCACAGGCCTCGATGTTGGCAAGGACGGCATGCGGGGTTGTGAAATCGAGAACAACGTCCACCGCCTGGAGCTTGTCCCGGGTCAACTCACGCCCACCCTCGTTATCCGCGGCTCCGATAGCTTGTACTTCGTGGCCGCGCTCACGCGCCACCTCGGCCACCAGCGAGCCGGTCTTGCCGCGGCCGAGCACCAGGAACTTCATCGTGCCCCCGGCATGGCCCGCTCGCTCTCGACAGCGGGCCGGGGATCGAATACATCGGGATCCAGCTCGGAGAAAAACTTGCCATGCAGACGGCGGATGACACCCGGAACGTCCTCCTCATCGACCACAAAGCTGATGTTGATCTCCGACGCTCCCTGCGAAATCATGCGGATGCCCACGTCGGGAACGGCGCCGAACACCGCGGCAGCGATGCCCGGCGTGGCTCGAATGTTCTCGCCCACCAGGCACACGATGGCCTTGCGTCCCTCGTACTTCACGTCGGCCAGCTTGCCCAGGTCGGCGGCGATAGCGGGAATGGCTTCGTTCGAATCCACGGTGAGCGACACGCTCACCTCCGAGGTCGAGACCATGTCCACGGGGCAGCGGTGGCGGTCGAAGATCTCGAAGATGGACTTGAGAAAGCCATGAGCCATCAGCATGCGGGTGGCGACCACGTCAATGATGGTGATCCGTTTCTTGGCGGCGATCGCCTTGAATGGATTGGTGCACCGCGGCGCCCGGGTGGCGATGCGGGTGCCCTCGCACCCGGGGTTGCGCGAATTGAGGATGCGTACGGGAATGTTCTTCTGGATGGCGGGCAGCAGCGTGGCCGGGTGCAGGACCTTGGCGCCGAAATACGCCAGCTCGGCGGCTTCATCGAAGCCCAATACCTTGATGCGGTGCGCGTCCGGGCAGAGACTGGGGTCGGTGGTCATCATTCCATCCACGTCGGTCCAGATCTCGATCTCTTCTGCGGTCAGGCCCGCTCCCACGATGGCGGCGGAAAAATCGGAGCCGCCGCGTCCCAGCGTAGTGGTGACTCCCTCGCGGGTTGCGCCCAGGAAGCCTCCCATCACCGGCACTTGACCGCTTGCGGCGAGCGGGCGCAGCTGCGCGGCCAGCCGGTCATTGGTTTCGTCGAACTGAGGAAGCGCGCGGCCGTGGCTATTGTCGGTAACGATGACGTGGCGCGGGTCTACCCATTGCGCGGGGACGCCGCGCAACGTGAAGGCGGCGGTGATGATGCCGCTCGACAGCTGCTCTCCGAAACTGGCCACCGCGTCCGCGGTGCGTGGCGTCAACTCACCCACCGCTCCGATGCCCCGCAGCAGTTCTTCCAGCGCATCGCAATCCTGCTCCAGCGTACGGTGGAATTGCGTGAAGAGCCCCGTATGCAGCAGCTCTCCCGCGACCGTGTAATGGCGCTCGCGCAACTCCCGGGCCGAATCGAGGGCGGCGGCAAGATCGCCGGAACCGGCGGCGCGGCCCATGGCCAGAAGCTGATCCGTCACGCGGGCGAGAGCGCTGACAATCACCACCGGCTGACGGGCCAGGCGGCCACGCACGGTGGCGGCTGCGCGCTCGATAGCAGCGGCATCTTCCACCGAAGTGCCGCCGAACTTCATCACAATCATGGTTGCGTCTCGCGCGTCCTGTTCAATCCAGGTAGCCTTGCGCCTTCAGTAACTCCGCGTTCAGCAGTGCCGCGCCAGCCGCGCCGCGGATGGTGTTGTGCGAAAGGACCGTGAACTTCCAGTGCAGCAGGGAACACTCGCGCAGTCCGCCGACTGTAACCGACATGCCGTCTCCGCGCTCAGCGTCCAGACGTGGCTGTGGCCGGTCGGGTGCCGGGTCATAGACCACGGGCTGTTGAGGGGCGCTGGGCAGGTCAAGCTCTTGCGGCACGCCGCGGAATCGGGACCAGGTCGCGATGATGTCCTCCGCCGTACCGCGCTCCTTGAGTTCCACCGAGACGGACTCAGTGTGCCCGTCTTCCACGGCCACGCGGTTGCAGTGCGCGCTTAGGCCAAAGGCCGCCGGCTCGATACGCGACCCGTTCAGGCTTCCGAGCATCTTGCGCGACTCGGTCTCGACCTTCTCCTCTTCCTTGGGGATGTAAGGAATGACGTTGCCCAGGATGTCGAGGGAAGCCACGCCCGGATAGCCCGCGCCGCTCACCGCCTGCATGCTCACCATGAATACGCGCGCCAGGCCGAAACGCTGTGCCAGCGGCGCCAGGGCCATGACCAGGCCGATCGCAGTGCAGTTCGCGTTGGTCACCATGAAGCCGCCCGACTTCCGCCGCCAGGATTGGCATTCGAGCAGCTTGAGATGATCGGGGTTGACCTCCGGAATGACCAGCGGGACGTCTGGTTGCATACGGAAAGCACTGGAGTTGGAAACCACGGCGCAGCCGGCGTCGGCAAAGGCCGGTTCGACCTGCCGTGCCACGTCCGCATCGAGGGCAGCGAAGATGAGCTTCGGCGCGTCGGCCGGTTCCGGCGCGGAGACCTTCAGCGAGGTGACGGCGGCCGGGATGGGCGTCTTCAGGCGCCAGCGGACCGCCTGGCCATACGATCGGCCGGAGGAACGCTCGGAGGCCGCAAGCCAAGCTACGTGGAACCACGGATGATGCTCCAGGAGCTGGACGAATCGCTGCCCCACGGCCCCGGTGGCGCCCAGGATTCCGACTGGAATCTTGCTGCTGCTCATGCCTGTTTCGGATTGTACACGCACCGGTTTAGACACCGCAGCCGTGCCGTCGCGGCGTGCCGCCGGCAATCACCGGCAGGCTGCCCGGCTGCTGCTGTGGTATTCTCCGCTGCCTCTATGGCTTCCCGTGGGAGGTGACCATGCCAGAGCTGCGCCAGAACCGCGTGACCAAGGAGTGGGTCGTAATTGCTACGGAACGCGCCAAGCGACCCGACCAGATGGTGCAGAAGAAGCAAACAAAGCCGCCGGAGTCCTACTCGGCCACCTGTCCCTTCTGTGCCGGCAACGAACATTTGGCGCCGCCCGAGATCATGCGGCTGCCGGCGGCGGGCGATGGTGCGTGGCGTGTGCGCGTCATCCCCAACAAGTTTTCGGCTCTGGCGCGCGAAGGGGAACCCACGCGCAACGTGCACCAGTCGCGTCGCACCATCTATGCCGTCGGCCTGCACGACGTGCTGGTCGAGACGCCGGATCACTCCATGATACCGGCCCTGTTGCCGGAATCGCACGTAGTGGACATCATGCGCGTCTACAAGGCGCGCCACGACGCGGCTATCGCAGACCCGCGCGTGGCCCACGTGATCTTGTTCAAGAACCATGGGTCGACGGCTGGCGCCAGCCTGGAGCACGCTCATTCGCAGATGATCGCCACGCCTATCGTTTCCTCCCAGGTGCGCGCGCGTATGTACGAGGCCGTTCGCCACTACGACGAGTTCGGAGAGTGCATCTTCTGCCAGATCATGGACGAAGAGCTGACGGAGGGAACGAGGGTGGTGCTAACCAGCGATCACTTTGCAGCGCTGGTGCCGTTTGCCTCGCCTTCGCCATTCAACCTACACATCTTTCCCCGCCGGCACATGGCTACTCTCGGGGCCATCAACGATGCCGAGATTGAGGACCTGGGCCGCGTACTCAAAACCATCCTCGGCAAGCTGTACGTCGGGCTGGAGAACCCAGACTTCAACTACACCGTGCGCTCCGGCCCCATGGGCTCCGAGGGGGAGCCGTACTTTCACTGGTACATCAGCGTGATCCCGCGGTTGACCAAGGTGGCCGGCTTCGAGCTGGGCACCGGCATGTTCATCAACACCGTGCTCCCGGAAGCTGCCGCCGACTTCCTGCGCAACCAGAAAGTAGACAGCTTGCCGGGGTTCGGGGAATAAAAACGGGGCGGGTCAGGAATCCTTCGACGGTGAAGTCCCGGCGAGCGCCGGCTGGGGCTCGGTCGCGGCCGACCCTGTGGCTACCAGGATGGAGTCTTTCTTCACCAGGTACTCGTCGATGAGCACAGCGGCAAGGGCCGCACTGGGAACTGCTACCAGGGCCCCCAGCACTCCGGCCAGCGCTCCTCCTACCGTCAGAGCGGTGATGACGGCCAGCGGTGGCAGGTTCACGGTTTGGCGCATGATGCGTGGCGTCAGGAAAGCATTCTCCAGCTGCTGGTAGGCGAGGTAGAAGGCGAGCACGCCCAGGAGTTTGCCCCAGCCGTCGATCAAGGCCACGACTCCGGCCACTAACACCGTAAACACGGGTCCGATGATGGGGACCAGGTTGGCCAGCCCACCCAGCACCGCGAGCGCGTAGAAGTAGCGCACCCCCAGCAGGCCGAGCGCGATCGCGCTCAATGCGCCAAGTGACAACATGAGCATGCCTTGGCCGATCAGCCAAAGACTCATACGCCGGCGGGCGCGAAGTAATGTGGCTTGCAGGCGGGAACGGTGCTCGTGCGGCACCATCGACATCGCCCAGTGGAACGTTCGCTCCCCGTCCAGAATGAAATACACGGTCAGGATCAGCCAACTGAACAACCAGAAGACGCCGCCGGCGACGCGCTTGAACAGGCCGAAAGCGCCGCCGATGGCCTCGTCGGCGTACTGCTGCAGGGAGGCGGGGTCGAACTCCAGCCCGAAGGGCAGGTGACGCAGCCTCTCCGCCACCGCTCCAAGCTGTCGGGGCCAGTCCTGCGCCAGCTCCCGGGCGTCACGGTAGATGGGCGGCACGGCCAGGGAGAAGAACAGCGCCAGAAGGCCTGCGCCCCCCAAGAGCAGCAGGATGATGGCAAACCCCGTGCTCGGTTGCCACTTGCCTAGGTGCAGCTTTCGGATCCCCTGCAACACCGGCGACAGCACCACCGCGAAGAGCGCGCTTACGTAGACCAGCAAGAGGACGTCGCGCACCAGATAGGCAACGTACAAGGAGATGCCTACCAGCACGGCGAACAGAATGGTGGAGCGGTGCTCGGAGGCCATAGTTTAGGCCTGTATGGTAACAGGAGGCCGGGCGACCGGTCGGCAGGCGCCGCGGAGCTAGTCGCGCAGGACTTCTACGTTTTGCCCGCTCACCAGGACGCGCTGGAGCCGGTACTGGCTGTCCAGCCACATCGACCACTCCGTACCTTCGGCCTCCAGTTTCACCCGATCCAATTCCTGCTCCCTGCCCGCGATGGTCAGCTTCTCTTTTCCCATGTATTCCAGGCTCACCATGAGCGGGCGGTGCTGCTGAGGGATGAACACGCCAAATTGGGTTTTCACCAGGCGGCACTGCCCGGGCTTCTCGGGCGCCGGCAGGCAGGCGCTGGCCAGGTAGTGCCAGGCGAGAATCTGGCGGTGCAGGAAGAAATTATCGTCCACGACCAACGTTGAAGCGGGCAGGATGAAGGGCACTTCGGTGGGCTTCTCGCCGGGACCGGTGCTGACGTGCTCGATCAGGAACTGGTCCTTGAGGCCGACCACGGCGCTGGCCTTTCCGGGGCTGAGTTCCTTCCACTCGTAGCGTAGAAGGCTGCCGTTGGGTGCCAGTTCGAGCTGGGAAGTTTGGGCCGCACCGCTTCCGTCGACGGTCTTGAATTCGGCGGTCGCGATGTTCTTGGACGGAGTCTCCTCCACCTGGAAAGTTTCCGTCGCCACTCGCTTTCCAGCCACGTAAATGCCGAATGAGCCGGAATCTACGATTCTAGTGCCCTTGTCCTTCGATTTCTGGGCCAGCGCCGAGCCTCCGGCAAGGAGCAGCACCGTCCACAGAAGAAGCACTGCAACCAGGACCTTCCTCACGTCACCTCCTGTAGATTTCGTCCGTCGGGTTCAGGTTCAGGGCCATGGCGATTTCCGCCGCAACTTCTTCCGGCGTGCGGTTCGCAGTGTTGACGCGAAGCGAGGCGCGCCGGTAATCCGCGAGGCGCGATTCGTAAAGCTTCTGGAACGCGGCTTCATCACCGAACAGCGGCCGCAGCGATGCCATCGGCTGGCAGCGCTGTCGCAGGACCTCGAGTGGGGCGTCGAGAAAAACCAGAATCCCGCCCGCCTGCCGCAACCGCTCCGCATTCTGTGGCTGGGTGAGTGTCCCGCCACCGAGCGCCGCCACGGTCGCGTGGGCCGTGGCCTGCTGCTGCAGCAGCTCATGGACGGCCGCAATCTCGGCGGAGCGAAACTCCGCTTCCCCGGAGTCGCGGAAAATCTCGGTGATGCGGCGTCCTGCTTGCTGTTCCACTCGCTCGTCCAGATCCACGAATCGCCAACCCAACCTGGCTGCGAGCGCGCGGCCCACGCTGGTCTTGCCCGCCCCCATGAAGCCCGTCAGGAACAGGATGCGGAGTGGCGGCTGTGCTCCCATGAGCGCGTTCGTGTCGTAACGCTTTGCAACCGCTACTGCTTTTTCACGCGGATTTTACCACTGAAGGAGAGAAGCCGAACCGTGGAGGAACCTGAGTGGGAAGTACCTGCGAAGGAACGGCCCCCGGGAGGACGGGAGGCTAGCAAATCTCGCGCGGCCATGGGCACTTCGTTCTTCACCGAGCCCTTCTCGGAATGCGCGGTCAGATCCACCGAAGCGGTTTCCGGAAGGGCAACGTCGATGTTACCCGCGTGGCTGGTCAAGGAATAGCGGCCGCCGAAGCCAAAGTCGCCAGTGTAACGGATGTCGCCGCGGGTGGAATTCACAGCCAGCAGGGGGCCGCTGACGTTCTCCAGGTTCACCTCACCGCCCTGCGATTGAATCTCGACGTGAGCGTTCCGCACGCGGGTGAGCGTGATGGCTCCCGAAAGCGAACGAACATGCACGTGGACGCCGGAGACGTCACGCACCTCCACGGAGGCTGATTCGCTCTCGGCTTCGATGTCGCCCCGCAGGCCTTCCATCACTACCGAGCCGCTGCCGCCGTGCACGCTGACTCCGGTGCCGGACGGCACAGCCACCTCGTAGTCCACGCGGCCTTCATCGCCGGAAACCGGTTCCAGCAGAGTGGTGCGGATCTCTACCTGATTGCCGCGCTGGCTGGCTGCGACGTACACCTTGCCGGAACGCGTGACCGCCACCACGGTGAGCTGGCGGGCCGCCGGCGAGGGCTTGATGACCGTTTTCCCGTACACGTTCGAAATCGTCAGGGTCGCCTTCGGCCCGACGGTGTAACGGAAGTCCTCGCGTGTCTCGGCCGCGCCGGCCGAGAGGGCGAGAATGCCAAAGGCCAGGAACCCTGCAACCGCGGCCGGATAACGGCGTGTCATCGAATCGGTTCCGCCGAATGAGACATGGCCATCTCGTAGATAGCGGCCTTCTGCTGATAGGCGCGCATCAACATCTCGCGCGCCCGCGCGTCCGTGGGATTCTCGCTCAGCGACTGCTGAGCATCCGCGATGTATGCGTTCGCTCCCCGCAGACTCTCTTCGTAGGCGGGACGCAAGCCAGGCGCTCGAGCTTCCATTGCCTGTAACAAGTTCGCATCCTCCTCCGGGAGCGGCTGGACCAGTGCCTGAGTCTCGTCCGGCATCGCCTGCTTGGGATAGACGGCATCGGAAATGATCATGCCACAGACCACCGCCAGGGCTGCCGCCATCGTACCAACCTGCCAGGCAGGCGACCACAGGAACCGCGGCAAAGACCAATCCGGACGCAGCACCTGCGCCGGCGCTGCGTCCGTGATCAATCCTTCCTTCTCCAGCGCCTCGCGAATGCCCATCCACACGCGCGGGTTGGGCTCGGCGAGCGGCAGCTGGGCTGCCTGTTCCCGAATGAGGCGCAAGTCTTGTAACAGAACGGTGCACGCAGCGCACCCGTCGAGGTGCGCTTGCTGTTCCGCGCCCGGCTGTCCTTCCAGGGTCTCCCCCAGCACTTCTTGAAGCTCTTTACACGTCATGGTGCTACCTCAAATCTTCTGCGTTTTCGCCCCGGCATGCAAGCCGTATCGTCCCCATCTTTCCGTTTACTGCTTCTCCCGCTTCGCCGCTCGCTCCAATCGGAGTAACTCCCGCAGCTTCAACCGTGCCTTGTGGAGCTGCGACTTGCTGTTGCCCACGGAACATCCGATCATCTCCGCGATTTCGTTGTGCTCGTAGCCGTCGATATCGTGCAGCACGAAGATTGTCCGGTAACCGGTGGGCAGCTCTCCGATGGCGCGCTCCAGGTTCACGCGATCGACCGAGCCCAGCAGCGACAGATCGTCCGCGCCAAACTCCTTGCGCGGGCCGTCTTCCTGCTGCGGCTCGAGTACCTCCTCGAGCGGAACCGACGGAAGCCCCTTCTTCCGTAGGTGCATCAGCACTACGTTGACCGAGAGCCGGTGCAGCCAGGTCGAAAACGCCGACTCACCCCGGAAGGTCCCGATCTTGCGAAACAACTGCAGGAACGCTTCCTGCGTCAGGTCTTCAGCCTCAGCCGTATTGCTGGTCATCCGCAGGCAGAGGGAATATACGCGTCGCCGGTGGAGGCCATACAGCACCTCGAACGCAGCCGCATCCCCCTTTTGGGCTCCGGCAATGGCTTCCGCTTCCGAGAACCCGCCCTTGGGTGCTGGCTTCTTCTGGCTCAATCGGCCCTTGTCAGGCCGCTGCATAGGTAGATGCGGCCGAAGTGGTTTTCCGTTGTATTGCTTACCTAGGTCCCGGGCCCCCCTTAGAGAAGCCCCGGGGCGAAGGGTAAAGGGCCAGCAAGGGCGGCGTCAACGGGTAGGGGCTAAGGCCTCAGGAACACAGGGTCTTGGGCTAGGCTCGGATGGTTTCCAGACCATGGGCCTGGGGACCGGTTTCGTTGCGCCACAAGAGGATTGCAAAGCCCAGCGCTACCGCCCCCAGTGTTGTAAACATCCACATCATGGGCAAATAGCCGTCCGGATTCGAAGCGCTGGCCCCCGCATAGTCGTTGGCCCTACCCACCGACCAGTCCAAGGCAGCCACACCCGCTTGTTGCAGCACGAACATCAAGGCGTAGGCGCTGCCCAGGCGGTTCTGTTCGACAATGTAAGCCACCGACGGCCACATGATGGCCGGGATCAGGGAGAACGCGATTCCCAGCATGCTCACTGGTACGTACAAGCTGATTTGCGTATATGCCAGGATGGGAAACACTGGAACCAGGATGAGCGTGCCCAGGGCCATGAGCGTACCTCGCTTCCCAATGCGGTCCACGAGCAGTCCGAACAACGGTGTGGCGATCATGGCAGCGAAGGGCAGCACGCTGTTCAACTGACCGGCGAAATCGCGCTCCGCCTGGTGTGCCTCAATAAAGAACTTGATGGCGAAACTTCGGAAGGGGAAGATAACCGAATAGAAGGCCACGCAAAGCGCCGTGATGTACCAGAACGAGCGGTTGAACCGGAACAGATCGGCGAACACCAGCTTGTCGGTGGAACCGGCTTCCTCCAGGTGGTATTGGCTTTCGGCGCGCTTTTCGAGAATCCAGTAGATGGCTGCGCCCACCACGCAGGTCAGCCCGAGGAAGGCGCCGATGACCAGCGGCTGTTGCCAGTCGCTGTAGGCTGCCCGCGCCCAGGTGGGGGACCAGTCGGCGGCGATCTGTCCGAAGCGTGCGATCAACAGGTTGATACCCAGGGCAAAGCTGAGTTCCTTACCGCGGAACCATTTTGCGATTGCGGCCGTGATCGCCACGATCAGCGGTTCCGCGCTCAAGCCCAGCAAGAACCGACCGACCAGCATGACGCGGATGTCGCTGGAGGCCATGGTCACAAAGCCGGCGATGGCGCAGATGATGCCGAACAGCATGGTGCCCACGCGCGTGCCGAAGCGGTCGATAATGACTCCGCCCACCAGCAGGAACAGGATCGCGCCCCACGAGTAGCTCGAATACAGAAGCCCGATCTGCTCGTCGGTAAAGTGCAACTGCTCCTTCAGCAAGTCCGCAATGGGAGCGATGGTGTCGTACAGGTAGTAGTTGCCGAACATCGCCAGGCTGATGAACAGCAGCACCATCCAGCGATACCATTTCGGCGGTTCAGGGCGGGCAGGGGAACTCGCGGTTGCCATGAGGGGTCGTTCGTCCGCTCGGCAGCGTCCAGACCCCGGCGGAACGAAGGCTAGAAGATAACAGATTCATGCCCAGGAGCGTGTTCCGGAACCCGGCCCGAACCCTAGGAGCCAACGTAACGGGCGTACAAGCTTCGCGCCGTAGCCGTGTCCGTGGTGCCCTTGATGATGGCGCGCCCGTCGGGGAACAGGGTCATTTCATAATCGTCTCGCCAGAACTTGAGGACGAACTGGTTGTGGCGCACCCGCCCGTGGGGTTCCAGGCGGCGCGTCATCTCGGCGAAATCGAGGGGCCGCTGACCTTCATGAATCTGCACAGAATTCCGTCCGCATAGGGTGATATGCGGCCGGCCCTGGCCCGCCAAGTGCACAAAGTCGCGTGCGCCGCACGTGCGGCAGTCCGCGCGGCGACGGGAGGCATCGATTTCCGAGCGCTGGTTCGTCCACACGTCCCAGGAAAGCAACGTACGCCGTAAGCGATCCCGAGCTCCCACCAGCATCTTCAATCCCTCGGCTGCTTCCAGAGACGCCGCCAGTTGCGCCGCCGGATTGATGATGCCGGACGTATCGCACGTTTCCACCGTCCCGCGGGGCGGCTCGGGAAACATGCAGGCCAGGCACGCCGTCTCTGTCGGCAGGATGTTCATGGTGACAGCGTAGCTGCCGACCGCAGCGGCATACACCCACGGTACGCCGTCGCGCACAGCCCAGTCGTTGATCAGGTAGCGGGTCTCGAAGTTGTCGGTTCCGTCGAGGATGAGGTGCGCGCCGGCCAGCAAACGCTCAGCGTTCGCAGGGGTGAGATCAGCCACCTCCGGCTCAACCACGATCTCGGAGTTGGAGGCCGCCATCTTGCGTGCCGCGGCGATGGCCTTGGGCACGCTCTCCGCAGCGTCCTGCTCGTCGAACAGTGACTGCCGTTGCAGGTTGCTGGGCTCGACGTAGTCGCGGTCCACGATGCGCAGAGAGCCCACACCGGCGCGAGCCAGCAGGGCGGCCACGGCGGATCCTGTCGCACCGCAGCCCACGATGGCGACCCGTGCGGAATGCAACTTCTGTTGGCCCTCGGCGCCTATTCCCGCGAACAGTTCCTGCCGCGAGTAGCGACTTTCCGGTGTGGTGGGCATGCTTCGACCTTCAACCATTATTATAGGAGGGCGCGTGGCGGCAGTCCGGAATCGACGTTGTGACACCCGGCTGCCGCGGTACAACGCCAGGATTGTGCGCGCTCATCGCAGTAGTGGGATTCATTCACTCCGATTGTCGCAACCGGAGCCACGAGGCCTTATTGACACGGAAGTGGGCGGCACACATCGGTGCTCTGCTGGTCTGGTCCGGGTGCGTGCTGCCCCTCGTCGCGCAGCAGCCCCTGCCCATCAGCCCGGACTCTGAGCTCTACAGCAAGACCGTCCGCAAGGTCGAGCTGCGTGGCGCCATGACGCAGCAGACCGGGCGCCTTCTCGGACGCGTGGTGCAACCTTCGGGCCAGCCCCTGGACCGCACCTTGGTTCGACGCAGCGTCCAGGCGCTCTATGCTTCCGGATTTTTTTCTGACATCCGCGTGGAAGCTGAGCCGGTCTCCGACAACCTGGTAGACCTCGTGTTTGTCACCGCGCCTCGCTACTTCATCGGCTCCCTCACCATCGAGGGCGCTCCCCACACCGAACCGAGCGGCAAGCAGGTGCTGGCCGCCGCCAAGCTTCAGCTGGGCCAGGCGTGGTCGCCGAAGAAGATGCAAGAGGCCATCGGGAGAATGATGAGCGCCCTCGCGGATGAGGGTTACTACCGCGCAGAAGTCTCCTTCGAAAGGCTGGAACACCAGGAAACGCAGCTCGTGGACCTGCACTTCCGGGTTGTGCCCGGCGAGCGCGCTCGCGTGGGCGAAGTGAGAATTGAAGGTGATCCCGGTCTCGCTGACGCCGAAGTGATGCGCATAGCCAAGCTGCGTCCCGGCGATCCGGTCACGCAGAAGCGTGTCACTCGAGCGCTGGAGCGGCTGCGCAAGGTGTACCAGAAGCAGAACAGGCTGGAAGCCGAAGTCGCCCTCAAAGAGCGCATCCGCCGCGAGGCGGACAACACGGTCGATTTCGTATTCGAGATTCGCCGGGGGCCGGAAGTGGAAATCAAGGTTCAAGGCGCACATCCCAGCTCCGCCGAGATACGCCGCCTCATTCCTGTATACGAGGAGAATACAGTCGATGATGACCTGCTGAACGAAGGCCGTCGTAACCTGCGCGACCACATGCAGACGCGCGGCTACTTCGACGCCACCGTCGGTTATAGCAAACAGGACGATCCCGCAGCGGGTCGGCGCAGCATTGTCTATCAGGTGGAACGTGGCGACCGTCACAAGCTGGTGGAGATTGCCATCCAGGGCAACCACTACTTTGACGACGAAATCATCCGCGAGCGCATGTGGATGCATGAAGCGGCGTGGCTCCTCTCCCACGGGCGTTTCAGCCAGGCGATTCTGGCCAGCGACCTGGAAGCGATCCGCACCCTCTATATCTCCAACGGATTTGCCGGCGTGCAGGCCTCCAGCAAGGTCGAGCAGATGGAAGGCGGCCGCCTCCGTGTTGTTCTGACCATCGAGGAGGGACCGCAGACGCGCGTGGCGTCCTTGACCGTCCGCGGCAACCAGGCGGTGAGCGAAGAGCAGATTCGGTCGATGATTTCCATCATTGAAGGTCAGCCGTTCTCTGAAGTGAACGTGGTGAGCGACCGCGAGTTGCTGCGCAACTTCTACTTCAATCGCGGGTTTCCGGAGGCGACGCTGGAAATTGCATCACAGGCCGAACCTACGGATGCCACGCGCGTGAACGTCACGCTCGACATCCACGAGGGCCCGCGGTTCTTCTTCGATCGGGTGATTGTCAGCGGTCTTCGCTACACCCGTCCGGAGACCGTAAACCGCCAGGTCCAGATTCATGCGGGCAGCCCGCTCTCGCTGTCGGACATGCTGGACACCCAGCGCCGTCTGTATGACCTGGGCTTGTTCAACGAGGTGGATATCGGCGTGCAGAACCCCGAGGGTGACGCGCACAGCAAGAATGTCCTCATCCAAGTGGAGGAAGCAAGCCGGTGGACCTTCGACTACGGCGCCGGCTTCGAGGTGCAGACCGGCGCCGCGGGCGCCGAGCCGCAGGGAAACCTTGAAGCGAGTCCGCGTTTCTCGTTCGATGTGACGCGCATCAACTTCCGCGGGCGGGACCATACGCTGGTCTTCAAGTCTCGAGTAGGCCGTCTGCAGCAACGGGGATTGGTCAGCTACATCGCGCCACACTGGTTTGACAA
>DATIGQ010000125.1 GCA_035454605.1 Terriglobales bacterium | reverse complement strand
GGGGCGGGGGCTTCATCAAAACCGATGGCTTCCTGGAAATGATCTACAAGGACCTGACGAAGAAGCCCATGGGCTACCGGCGGCACGGGCATCAGAACGAGACGAGCGGAGCCGGATAGCGCTACCGGTCAGCCGGGGAATTCAGTACCGCGAGCATTTCCGCCGGTTCGGGCCGGCGGGTGTAATCCGGGTCGGCCGATGCGTACCGTATTCTTCCATCCGTGCCCACGACAAACGAGCCCGGTATTGGCAGCTCCCAGGAGGGATCTCCGTTGTATCGCTGCAGGTCGATGTTGCCGAGCTGCTTGTAACCTTGGCGCAGTTCCGGTGGCAGGGCGAAGACCAGTCCCCAGGCTCGGGCGACGCGATTCTCCGGATCGCTGAGCACGGGAAAGGCCAGCTTCAGGTGACGGTGGATGGCCAGCGAATGCCGGGGCAACTGGGGCGAGATGGCCACGAGCGAGGCGCCAGCCGCCGTGAACTTCGGCTGTGTTTCCTGCAGAGCCTCCAGCTCTGCGTTACAGTAGGGTCACCAGCGACCGCGGTAGAAGCTGATCACCAGCGGTCCGCGCGCCAACAGATCTGTAGAACGGACCAGCCTGCCCTCTGTGTCCGCGAGTTCGAACGGAGGCGCTGCCTCGCCCATCTTCAACACTCGGTCCTGGATGCCAGAGTTGCGCAGTTCCTCGGTGTGCCGGGTCATCACCGCCCGGATCTCCGCCGGGATTACTCGCGCCATCTCTGCCCGAACTGCAGCGAGTTTCTCGGAAAGGTTCACCCGGAGCCGCCTTCTAACTCTCTAACTTCTTCTGCAGCAGTTCGTTGACCAGCGCCGGGTTGGCCTGACCCTTGGACGCTTTCATCACCTGGCCGACGAAAAAGCCCATCACTGTCTTCTTGCCGGCGCGGTACTGCTCGAGCTGCTTGGGATTCGCCGCCAGCACATCGTCAATGATCTTCTCAATCGTGGCTGCGTCGGTGATCTGCTGCGGCTTTTCCTTCTCGTAGACGACGGGGAAGTCCTGCCCGCGCTCGAAGCACAGGTCGTAAAGGTCCTTGAGCTGCTTGCCGGAGATGGCGCCGCTCTCGACCAGGTCGGCCGACATGGCCACCCCCTGCATGGAAATCGGCGATTGCTCGATTGAGAGCCCGCGCGCTTTGAGTCTCCCCATGAGCTCGCCCTGCACGAGATTCGCCACGCGCTTGGGATTCTTGGCCGCGCGGGCCGCGCTCTCGAACTGCTCGGCCAGTGTTCGGGTGACGGTGAGCACTTGCGCGTCGTAGTCCGTGATGCCGTACTCGGCCACCAGCCGGCGGCGCAGCGCGTCCGGCAGCTCCGGTAAGGTCTTGCGGATCTCCTCCTGCCACTTCGCATCGACGACCAACGGCAACAGGTCCGGCTCGGGAAAATAGCGGTAGTCGTGCGCCTCTTCCTTCGAGCGCATGCCGTAGGTCTTGCCTTCGCCGGCGTTATAGAGGCGCGTTTCCTGCGTGATCGCGCCGCCGGACTCCAGCACCTCGATGTGGCGCTCGATCTCGTACTCCAGCGCCTGGCGGATGAAGCGGAACGAGTTGACGTTCTTCACCTCGGTCTTGGTGCCGAACTGCTTCTGGCCCGGCGGGCGTACGCTGACGTTGGCGTCGCAGCGCAGCGAGCCCTCTTCCATGTTGCAGTCGCTGACCCCGGTGTACAGGATGATCTCTTTCAGGCGCGTGAGGTACTCGTAGGCTTCGTCGGGCGAGCTGATGTCGGGTTCGCTGACGATCTCGATCAGCGGCACGCCGCTGCGGTTCAGGTCGATGGCGGTGCGCTCGGCCGAGTCCGGAAAGCCTTCGTGCAGGCTCTTGCCCGCATCTTCCTCCAGGTGCAGCCGTGTGATGCCGATGCGCTTCACGGTGCCACCCGCCGCGGGAATCTCGATCCCGCCGTGCTCCGCCAGCGGCTTGTCATACTGCGAAATCTGGTAGCCCTTGGGCAGGTCGGGATAGAAATAGTTCTTGCGCGCGAAAATGGAGGTCTCGCGCACCTGGCAGTTCAGCGCCATGGCCGCGCGCACCGCGAACTCCACTGCCTTGCGGTTCAGCACCGGCATGGCCCCCGGCAACCCCAGGCACACCGGGCAGACGTTGGTGTTGGGCGGCGCGCCGAATTTGGTCGAGCAGGAGCAGAAGATCTTGGTCTCGGTCAGCAACTGGACGTGCACTTCGAGCCCGATGACGGGCTCGTAGCGGGCGCGCGCCTGCACCGGTTTTTCCGCGGCCGTCCCCATGGAAGGCTCGATTATAGCGTCCGCCTGGAGAGGCAGACCGCACCGTCAAGACTAAGGCCGCGCCTCAGCGGCGCGGCCTCAGTCCCTGTACTAGACGGAACTACGGGGCTGCAATCCGGCTGGTCACCATGTGGTAGCCCACGCCATCGAAGAACAACAGGCCGCGTGTGCGCACGGTGTCGCCGTTGGCAATGGTGGTGATGCCTTTGAGCCGCGTCTCCGGCTGCCGGATCACCTGCAGCGTCGTCTGCCCGGTAAGCAGAGCGAACGCAGAGTCCACCGGCACGGTGAGCGTGAACGTGGACTGGCTGCCCGCCGTGGCCAGGTTCGAAACCGTACCGCGCAGCGTCTGCTCCTTCAGCTTCACCTTGTCGGCCAGCAGGTTATCGGTAGCGGGCGTGTCGGTATCCACTTCAACCTTCTGGCCGGGCGAGAGCACGTTGGCGTTGAAAACGGCGACGAACGGCAGGTTGTTGAGGTCGACGTGGTCGTCGTCGATCCGGAACTGCGTGTTGCTGTCGAGGTTGACCGTGATGGTGGCGCCGAGCGCAGGCGCGATCGTGCCGGAGGCCGCGCCGTCCTGCACCACCATGTGGAAGCCCGTGGGCGGCAGGCCGATCAGGTCCGTGATCAGGCCTTCAACCTCCAGGGCGTCATTGTCGTTCTCGATCTCGGCTTCCACTTTGGTGGCCAGCAGAGAGCCGTCTGTCTGGGTAAGGGCGTCCACCTCGACGATCAAGCCCGTGGTCAGCGAGGCCACGCCGGTGAGGGGCGCCTCGAATTCCGTGCTGGAGTTGGTGGCGAAGGTCAGGTTCTGGGCAGTTTGCGGCACGGAAATCGTGAACGAGCTTCCCGAAGTGCCGGTAACCACGCCGGTGATGTCCTCGATCTCTCCGGTTTCCTCCTCCTGCTCGTTCTGCGCCGCTATCGCGGACAACGAGCCGGTGAAGGTCGGCGTTACGGTTGCGTTGGGAGGAGCGATCACTACCGAGGCGGCCAGGTTGAAATCAAAGTTCAGCGCCGTGGGTGTCGTGCCGAAGCTGATGGCTGGACTGAAGTTGACGGTCGCGCTCGTGGAAGAAAGCGAGGCGTTCAATTCCACCGGCAAGCCCGTGCCGGAGTCGATGATTTTCACCTCGGGATTGGAAACATTGATGGTCGCCGACGAATAGCTGCCCTCGGGGATGTTGCGGATGGCGAGCGGTTCGACCGTCCCGTTCAGGTGCGTCAGCTCGATCCGCGTGGGGGTGGAAAGCACGGTGAAGATGGCGCCGCCACCGGATGGGGTCAGAGTTACCGAGGTGATGGTGATTTCGAAGGCCACGATGCTGTCCACCGGTGCATCACCAAAATTCACCAGGACCGAACTGGTTCCCGGCTGGGGTGGCGGCGGGGTCGTTGTGCTACTGGAACTGCTGCCGCCACCGCAACCGGACAGCGACGAAACCAGCGCCAGGAAAAGAAGGGCGAGAGAATAAAGGCGGAGTGCTCGCATGAAATCCTCCGGGAAAGGACCGCAGAAGTACCTGCGGCTAGTTTGTACTTGTGATGCGCAGGTGCGGGAGCGAAGTGGCCGGTCGTCACGCAGATGTGTGACGAAACGGCGCGGCTCTTGAGCGCTGCGATTACGGCTTCGTCGTTCCCGGCTGGTAGCTCAGGTACTTCTCCATGGGAATCTCGAAGAAGAACAGTTCCTGGCCTTGCTCGTTGCGCAGCCCGCTGATGACCAGATGCGCGCCCGCCAGCGGGTTGGCGATACCTTCCACATCGAAGAACAGGAAGCCGGCGCGCGTCGAGTGCGGCTCCACCGCCTTGGCCAGAAAGTTCAGCCGCTCGACCTCCTCCACGGCCTCCGGTTTCACGTTGGCCGGGACCTTGCGGCGTGGCAGGGGAATAGGAAGCGGGTTGCGGCTGGGCTCATCGCCGCGGCGCTTCTGGCGCGCCAGCCGGCGGTAGACGTCGTCGGGGGTCGCCGGATCCAGCTTCACCCGCTTCACCGTGATCAACTGCACTTTCATTTCTGCCAGCGAAACGGGGCCGTCGCCGTCGTTCGACAGGATGAAGTGCACCGGCAGGAACCCTTCCTTCCGGTAATTCACCACGAACACCTGCGCCTTGTCCGGCAGGTCGTAAGGATCGGCGGCGATGGCCAGCTTCTCCTGCTCGTGCGCATCACATGCGGGATACGTCTTGGCGTGATAGGCCTTGGGTGTAAGCGGCTCGTCCTCGCCGGCTGCGCTCAGGAACATCGACAGGCAGAGCAGCAGGGCCGCACCCAAGCGCGTTGCCAGTTTCAAGACTCGGACCATGACCTGATTATCTGCACTCTTGCGCGGCGCCACAACCGGCATCGTGTTTGGGATGAAGGGGCGGCTAGAATGGTTGGCCTCATGTACCTGCTCTACAGCGCGGCTCTGGCCGCGGCGCTGCTGCTGGCCGCTCCCTGGTGGCTGCTGGGAATGCTGCGCCACGGCAAGTATCGCGCCGGTCTGGCCGAGCGCCTGGGACGCGTGCCGGAACGCGTCGTCCGCGGCCGGGGCGCAATCTGGATGCACGCCGTGTCTGTCGGCGAAGTGCTTGCTGTGAGCCAGTTGATCGAGGCGCTCCGGCAGCGCTACCCCGAACGCCGTGTCGTCATCTCCACGACTACCGCTACCGGTCAGAAGCTGGCCCGTGAGCGCTTCGGCCCGGAAAACGTCTTCTATTTCCCGCTCGACTTCGCCTTCGCCATCCGTCCCTGGCTGCGGGCGCTCCAGCCGGAACTGGTGGTCATGGCGGAAACCGAATTCTGGCCCAACTTTCTGCGCCTTGCTCGGGAAGGAGGCGCGCGCGTGGCGGTGGTGAACGCCCGCATCTCCGATCGCTCGCTGGCCGGCTACCGTCGCTGGCGCGGACTGCTCGGCGGCGTGCTCGATTCGATCGACGCCTTCCTGGCGCAGAGTGACGAGGACGCCCGACGCCTGGCAGAGATCGGCGCTCCTCGCGAGCGCATCAAGGTCAGCGGCAATCTGAAGTTCGATGCCCGGCCGGCCGCCGCCTCGCCCGCCGCTGCCCTGCTGCGGCGCGCCATCGAGAAAGGCGAAGCTCAACCGGTCATCGTCTGCGGCAGCACGGTCGAAGGAGAGGAAGAGCGGCTGCTCGCAGCCTTCGTTGCCGTGCGCGAGCAGCATCCGAAGGCGGCGATAATCCTGGCGCCTCGCCATCCCGAGCGGTTCGTTCCGGTGGCGCAGATGGTGGCGACCTCGGGCCTGCCCTGGAAACGCCGCTCCCAGCTCGCCGCCGAGGACGCCGTTTCCTGCGGCGTCGTTCTGCTCGACACGCTCGGCGAGCTGGCCGCGGTCTACGCCCTGGCCGACGTGGCCTTTGTCGGGGGGAGCCTGGTGCCGCGAGGCGGACACAACATCCTGGAGCCTGCGCAGCATGCCGTAGCCATTCTCGTGGGGCCGCACACGGAGAACTTCCGCGACATCGTCGCCCTGTTTCGCCAGGGCGATGCGGTTCGCGTGGTCCAGCCCGCGGAACTGGTCGCTGCGCTTCTCTCGCTGCTGGGCGATGATGCGGAACGCCACGCGATGGGACGCCGCGCCGCCGAAGTGGTGCGCGCGCAAACCGGAGCCACCGAGCGCACGCTTGAGGCGCTGGCCGCCCTGCTGCCGCTCACGGCGGATACCCGCGAGCCGGCTCCCGCCGGAAGGCCGACCACGTGAGACCCTTCTCTTCGCTGTTCAGCGCCGTGGTCCGTGGCCGCAATGCGCTCTACGACCGCGGCTTCATCCCGCAGCGCAGGCTTGCCGGGCCGGTCATCAGCGTGGGCAATCTTTCCGTCGGCGGCGCCGGCAAGACGCCGTTCCTCATCCTGCTGGGCGAACTGCTGGCTGCGCAAGGCATCGCCTTCGACGTCCTTTCCCGCGGTTACGGGCGCAAGTCCAAGGGCGTTCGCGCCGTCGATCCCGGCGGTTTGGCGGAAGAGTTCGGCGATGAGCCGCTGCTGATCGCGCGCCGTTTGAATTGCCCGGTGTTCGTAGGCGAAGACCGCTGGGAGGCGGGGCGCGCCGCCGAGGAGAAACTCGGCTTGCGGTTCCACCTGCTCGATGACGGCTTCCAGCACCGGGCCCTGGCCCGCGACTTCGACATTGTGCTGGTCACACCCGAGGACGCGCGCGACCGCCTGCTGCCGGCCGGCCGCCTGCGTGAGCCGCTGGCCGCGCTCGGCCGCGCCGATGCCGTCGTGCTCACGAGCGGCGCTGCGTCCGAAGCGTTCCCGCTCGAGGGCAAACTGGTGTGGCGGGTGCGCCGCGGCATTCTGCCGCGCGATGTCCCGCCGCATCCGGTCGCTTTCTGCGGCCTCGCCCGCCCACAGGCTTTCTTCCTGCAACTGCGCAAGGCCGGTATCGAGCCCGCCGCCGAAGCCGTCTTTCGTGATCACCACGCCTACCGTGAGCGCGACATCCGCGATCTGCGCGCGTTGGCGGCGGAAAACCGCGCCGGCGGCTTCGTCACCACGGAGAAAGACGCCGTCAACCTCGGCGGATACCTCTCTTCGCTCGCTCCCCTGGCGGTTGTACGCGTGCGCATGGAGCTGGAGAACGCGCCCGCCGCGCTCGACGCCATGCTGGCCCGGATTGCGGAGCGCCGCTCACGCCCGGCATGAGAGAATCAGGCGACCCGACGGGATGACTCGCAACTCCAAGCCGGCCGAGGGGAAAGCGCGCCTGGTGCGCTTGGTGGAAGGTTTTCCTCGCCTCACCGTCACCGTGCTCGGCGACCTGGTGGCCGACGAGTTCATCTACGGCGAGATCTCGCGCGTCTCCCGCGAGGCGCCGGTGCTCATCCTGCGTCACCGCGAGCGCAGCGTGGTGCCGGGCAGCGCGGGAAACGCCATCTACAATCTCGCCGACCTCGGGGTCGAAGTGCTGCCGGTGGGCGTGATAGGCGACGACGAGCCCGGGCGCCTGCTCTTGCAGCGCTTCCGCCAGAAACGCATTCCGCTGAACGGCATCCTCAAGCTCAAGGGCTACACCACCGTCACCAAGACCCGCATCCTCGCCGGCATGACGCACTCCCAGCGGCAACAGGTAGTGCGCGTGGATCGCGAGCCCGAAGAAGACATTGAAGGTTACGACAAGCGTGAGCTGGTGATGGCGGCGCGCAAGTACGCGCGCGCCTCCGACGCCCTGCTGGTTTCCGACTACGGCTACGGCGCGGCCACGCCGCAGATGCTGGAAGCCGTCCGCGCCAGCGGCCGCCTCAACGGCATCCCGGTCACGCTCGATTCGCGTTTCCGCATGCTGGAGTATTCCGGCGTCACCGCCGCCACGCCCAACGAGCCCGAGGTGGAAGACGCACTGCACGTGCGCATCGGCGACGATACCGCGCGGCTGCACGCCGCGGGCCGCACCGTGCTCAAGCACATGAAGCTGGAGTCGCTGGTCATCACCCGCGGCAAGGACGGCATGGTGGCCTTCACGCGCGGGCAGCATCCCGTCCACATCCCGGTGTTCGGTTCCGATCAGGTCACCGACGTCACCGGCGCCGGCGACACCGTCATCGCGACCTTTACCGCCGCGCTGGCCGCGGGCGCCGACACCGAATCCGCGGCCCGCCTGGCCAACTACGCCGGAGGCATCGTGGTGATGAAGCGCGGCACCGCCACCGTCTCGCGCCAGGAACTCTTGGACGCCATTCAGCGCTCATGAAGGAATCCGCCCGTGCCTGAATCCGGCGCCGACAAGGTCCTCGACCGCGCCTCGCTTCGCCGCCGCGTGGAGCAATGGCGCCGCGCGGGCGAAACCGTCATCCTTACCAACGGCTGTTTCGATGTGCTGCACGTGGGCCACGTGCGCTACCTGCGCGGGGCCAAGGCCCTGGGCGGACGCGTCGTGGTCGCCATCAACTCCGATGCCGGCGTGCGCGCGCTCAAGGGCGAGGGCCGCCCGCGCATGCCCGCCGCCGAACGCGCCGAGCTGGTGGCCGCGCTCGAGCCGGTGGACGCCGTCGTCGTCTTCGACGAGCCCGACGTACGCGCCCTGGTGCGCGAGATCCGTCCCGACGTCCACGCCAAGGGAACCGACTACACCGCCGAGTCCGTGCCCGAACGTGAGGTCGTGGTCGAGTGCGGGGGCCGCGTCGAGATCGTCGGCGACCCCAAGGACCACTCCACCTCGGAACTCCTTCGCCGATGGAACGCATCCTGATCGTGCGCCTGGGCGCGATGGGCGACGTCATCCACGGACTGCCCGCGGTCGCCGCACTGGGCCGCGCCTTTCCCGCCGCTACCATCGGATGGGTGATCGAGCCCCGCTGGCAGGAGTTGTTGTGCGCTTCAGGATCTCCACGCACGGGCCCGCGTGACGACTCGCGCCCGCTCGTGGACGGCGTGCACTTGCTGGACACTCGCACGTTGCGCAAGACTCCGGCGTCCCCGGCGGCGTGGAGGGCCGCCCGCGCCGAGCTGGCAGAAGTCCGCGCCGCCCGCTACGAGGTCGCACTCGACCTGCAGGGCTTGCTGAAATCGGCTCTGGTGGCCAAGCTCAGCGGCGCGCGCCGCCGGCTCGGCTTCGCCAGTCCCAGGGAACGCGCCGCCACGGTGTTCTACACTCGCGGCGTCGCCGCGCAGGGCACGCACGTCATCGAGCGCTACCTTTCCCTGGTCGCAGCGTTCACCGGCACGGAAGCCGGCTCTCCGCCGGCCGCCGCGTTGCCCCGTGATCCGCGCGCGGAAGCCTGGTGCGAGAGCGAGCTCCAGCGCCTGGGCATTTCCCGCTTCGCGCTGCTCAACCCGGGAGCGGGCTGGAACGCCAAGATCTGGCCGGCGCAGCGTCATGGCGAAGTGGCTCGTGCGCTCGCCGAGGACGGCTTGCGCTCGCTGGTAAACGTCGGCCCGGGCGAAGAAAGCCTCGGCCACGAGGTCGTGAACGCAAGCCGCGGCGCAGCCGAAGTCGTGAGCCCGACACTCGGCCAGTTGATCGCGCTCACTCGCCGTGCGCGGCTCTTCGTGGGCGGAGATTGCGGGCCGTTGCATCTTGCGGCCGCGCTCGGCGTTCCTGTCGTCGCGCTCTTCGGTCCCACCGACCCGGCGCGTAACGGTCCGTTCGGGACGCGCAGCGACGTGCTGCGCAGCGCGGCCAGCCGCACGTCGTACGCACACGCAGCCCGCGCCGATCGAGGCTTGCTGGCGATTTCGAGCCGGCAAGCCATCGCTGCCGCGCGCCGCCTGCTGGAGAGTCCACGTGCCTGACTGGAACGCCACGGCACGCCGCATCCGCGTGCCTCTGGGCTTCGCCTTCACCCTGCTGTACCTGTGGCTCGCTCGGCCCACCTGGCAGTCGATCCTGATCGGCGGCCTGGCCGCCATCCCGGGACTCTGGTTGCGCGCCTGGGCCTCCGGCCACGTCACCAAGGCCACCGAGATCACTACGACGGGACCGTATGCGTACACGCGCAATCCGCTCTACCTGGGTTCGCTCATCCTTGCCGCCGGATTCGGAATCGCGGCCCGCAGTCCCTGGCTGGCCGCTGCGCTGCTGGCGATGCTGTTGGCCATCTATTTCCCGGTGATCCGCTGGGAGGAAGCGTACCTGCGCCGCAACTTTCCGGAATTCGAGGACTACGCGCGGCGCGTGCCGCGCCTGCTGCCGCGTCTCGGCCCGGGCACCGGCGCGAGCAACAACTTTTCCTGGGAACGGTACCGGCGACACCGCGAGTACAATGCCCTGCTGGGCACGCTGGCCATGCTGGCTGCGCTCGCCATCAAGCTACAGTGGTTCACTCCCTGAGGGGATTCCAAGCGGAACGTTGAGCCTGTCCCTACATCTGGTCGCCCGACGCGTAGCGTTGTTGCTGTTGCTGGCTTCCGCGACCATGGATTCCGGCTGGTCTCGAGCCGCGCAGCAGCAAACCGCCCCGGCTCAAGCTCCGGCGGAAAGCGATACCGCGCCCCGCATCCGTCCGCCGCAGGCGGGATATCGCTTCCCCGACGGTCACGCCTGGATCTACAGCGTCGAATGGCGCATCTTCCCTGCGGGTATGGCCACGCTGCGCACCGACGCTGCGGGGGCTGAGCGGCGCGTCACCGCGTCGGTGGATTCGGTGGGCGCCGCCGCACTGCTCTACCGCGTGCGTGACCGCTTTGAATCCTTCTTCGATCCCGCGACCTTCTGCTCGCACCACATCGCCAAGCATACCGAGGAAGGCTCGCGGCGGTTGGAGACTTCCATCCGCTTTGATTCCGCGCGGCAAAAGGCTGTGCTCGAGGAACAGAACCTTCGCTCCGGGCAGAGCAAGCGAACCGAGCACGAGATTCCCGGATGCGTTACCGATGTGCTGTCCGCACTCTACTACCTGCGCACGCTTCCGCTGGAACCCGGCGCCGTGTTCATGTTCCCGCTCAACGACGGCAGCCGAACCGTAGAGGTCACCGCGCGCGTCGAAGCCCGCGAAGAAATCCGCACCGCCGCAGGCACTTTCTCCACCGTGCGCGTGCGTCCGGAAGCACCCGAAGGCACGGTGCGCAGCCACGGCCAGATCTGGATCTGGTACTCCGACGACGAGCAGCGTATCCCGGTGCAGATGCGGGCCCGCTTGTTTTTCGGCACGCTGACTTTTCGTCTGGAACGCGTGGAATCGAAGCCCGTGTCCTGAGAAGATTCGCGTCGCTCCGAGGCGCGCTGGGCTACTGAAGCCGGAACCGCTCCTGCATCACGCGCTGCAGGCGCGGGCGGTAGATAAGATCGAAGGCCAGCTCCTTGCCGGGGAACATTGCGAGCGCGGCGCGGCGCGCGTTGGCTACCAGCTCCGAGGCTTCCTCTACCGTAAGGCCGGGATCCTGCGCCAATACCGAAGTCACCATCGAGATCATGATCTGCAGGCGGCGCAGGCGTCGTCGTTCGTCTTCGACCTCTTCCGCAGTCTGGGATGAGGCCGGATTGGCTTCAGCCTCACGGCGTTCGTCGGGCGTGATCATGATCGGCTCCTCCGCAGCAGTACACTCTTGCCGGCGTCGCGGGAATGCGCCACACTTGTCCGCGCGGCCGGTCCGCTCCCATGCATACGACGCGGAACGCGACCGGAACGATGCGCCGGGCGTTCTCGACGCATCATACACCCCGCGCGCAAGCAGCTTCGGCCGTCGCTCGAAGGAGGCGTCCATGTCCGTCCATCCGGATCCCAACGAAAAGCTGGTGAGCGTGTTCGATACCGCCGACGAAACCGAAGCCATGGTGGTCCAGGGTGTGCTCGAAGCCGCGGGCATCGAGTCGCTGGTGACCTCGCCGGACGCGCCCCAGGAAGTGATGCCGGGACTGGGAGGCGTCAACATCATGGTGCGCGCCGACCAGGCCGAGGAAGCGCGCCGCGTCATCCAGGAGTACCGCGCGGATGACGCCATCCGCGAAGAGGACGGAGAACCACCACAAGCAGAAAGCGCGTGATTCAAACGAGCCGTCACCTTCCTCGCAGCTCCGGTGTGACCGCACTTCCATCCAGATAGAACGTCACCGCGCCGTGCAGATCGGTGCGATAGGTCCGCACGCCGCGCGCCGCCAGTCGCTCCAGCACTTCCCGCCGGGGATGCCCGAATGGGCTGCGGAAACCCACGGAGATGGCGGCGAAGCGCGGCTGCACGGCCGTCAACAGCTCGGGCGTGGTCGAGGTGGCGCTGCCGTGGTGAGCCGCCTTCAGCAGATCGGCACGCGGCAGATGCTCGGTCAGATGGCGCTCGATCCTGCGTTCCGCGTCGCCGGGAAGCAGCACGGCCGTTTCGCCGAACGTGAGGTAGAGGGCGAGAGAATCGTTGTTGCGCGCGCGTGCGGCAACGTGCCAGTCGACGGGCGGCGCCAATACTTCAATCCCAGTGCCGCCGAAGGCGAACCGCTCTCCCTCCCGGCGCTCGACGATGCGCACACCCAGCGACCGCGCGCGTGCCTCCAGCCGGCGCAACGCCGCGACAGGCGGATTCGGTCCCAGCCAGAGCTCCTGCGGACGGAAGTTCGCCAGCACGCTGGCCAGCCCGCCGATGTGATCGGCGTGCGCATGCGTGAGCGCGACCGCATCCAGCCGACGAAGGCCGCGCTGCCACAGGTAGGGCGAAACCACGTCTTCGCCAAAATCGAAATCGGAGTGTTCGCCGCCCAGCGAGCCTCCCGCATCGATGAGCAGCGTCTTGCCCTCGGGGGAGACCACCAGAATGGCGTCGCCCTGGCCCACGTCGAGCAGCGTGACTTCGAGCGCGCCGCGGCGGATTTGCGCCCTGGGAGGAAGCGCCACCAGCGCCAGCGCCGAAGCCAGGAGCACGAAGAGCCCGGCGGCGGCGACCCTGGCGCGCCGGCGGACGGCGAGCATGGCCAGAACGAAGGCCGCGGCGGCAAACAGCATCATCGCAGGCTCCGGGGTTGCCAGCCGCACTTCGCTGCCGCGCGCCGCGCCCAGCCAGGCCACCACACCGGTGATGCCCCGGAGCGCCAGTTCCGCCAGCCATGCCGGGAGCTTGGCGAGCGGCAGCCACAGGTAGGAGAGCGTCATGGCCGCAATCGCGGCCGGCATCAGCGCTCCGGTCAGCGGGACGATGGCGGCGTTCGCGGGCAGCGCCGCCAGCACGGCGCGATGGAAATAGACAGCCATGGGCAGCGCCAGCGCCACCTGCATCGCGGCCGCCAGCAGCAGTACGTCAAACAAGCCCAACCCGGCGCGCGCGCCGAGCACAAGCGTCCAGCGCGCCATGCGCGAGCCAACGAACCTGGCCAGGCGCGACGCCAGCAGTCGCAGGTCGAGCCGAAACTGCGCCAGCCGCGGCGCCAGCCGGGCATCGTACTCGGTGGAATCCAGTTGCCCCAGCGCCCGCCGATAGGGAAGTGACGTGCGCTCCACGATGGGCAGCGCAATCCCGGCGATGGCCAGCACGGCCAGGAAGGTGAGCTGGAAACTGGGATCGAAGAGTGACTGGGGATCCACGACCAGCAGGATCAGAGCCGCGATGCCAATGGCATTCAACGGCGCGCGCTCGCGATACAGCCAGCGAGCACCCAGGTAGACGGCCAACATCAGTGTGGCACGCACCACCGGCGGGCCGGCATCCGTCAGGTAAGCGTAGGCGCTGACCAGCAGCATAGTGATCACGGAAGTCAGGAGTTCAGAGGCGCGCATCCGCCGCATCAACCAGAAGACCAGCCACGCCAGAATTCCCAGGTTCAGTCCGGAGACGACCAGGATGTGGTAGGTGCCGGTGCGCTGGAAGTCGAGGCGGAGATCGCGACCCAGTTCGGTGCGCTCGCCCAGCAGCATCGCCGCCATGAGCGACGCTTCTTCCTGCGGCCAGAGCGAACGCATGCGCTGGTTCAGGCTATGGCGGGCCCGGTTGCGCCACGCCTCCCACCGAGAGCCGGCGAATCCGGAAAGCAATTCGACGCGGTCGGCGCGCGCCGAAGCCAGCATCACGATGCCTTGGCGCGCCAGGTATCCGCGATAGTCGAAGTTGCCGGGATTGCCGAAGTTGCGCGGCAGGCGCAAGCGCGCGGGAAAGCGCAGGCGCTGGCCGTACTGCAAGGGTGGTAGCGCGACGCGGTCGTCCTCGTCGTCCTCATCGTCCTCGCGGCGCCGCGGCGCGTAGATGGTGAGGCGAAGACCCAGCCTCGCGTCTTCCATCACGTTTTCGGATTCGATGCTTTCGGTCTTGAGCTCTACGCGCTGGCGTTGGCCTCCCCAAGCACTTTCCCGTGGCGCAAAGTCGCGCGTCACGTGAGCCGTGACCAGAACTTCGCGGCCGTCGGTCCAGCGCTCAAGTCCGGCGCCATTCGCGCGCTCGTCCGGTCCCGCAAGCCGGAGCGCGCCCAGCACGGCCAGCGCCGCGAGTGCCAGCCCTTGTGCGACTCGGGGCCGTTCCCGAATCCACCAAGCGGCGGAAGCGAGCAGGACGACGACGGCAATCAGCCCCCAGAGCGGCGGGCGCCAGGTGTATGTCCCCAGAAGGATGCCGGCGGAAAAAGCCAGCGCAGCAGCCAGCATGGGGTGTCGCGCGACACCCTGGGGGCGCGGTTGTGCAGTGGACTGCACTCCTGCTTCTTCCACTCCTCAACTTCTCTACTTCACCCTGGGATCGGAACCGGGAACTACGGGCCCTTGACCAACGACCAACTGCACGACGCTTTCGATGTGGAACGTCTGCGGGAAGAGATCGAGTACTCGAATCTCCTCCACGCGGTAGCCGGATTCTAACAGCAGGCGCAGATCGCGCGAGAGCGTGGCGGGATCGCAGGAAACATAGGCCAGACGCGGAGCGGCCAGCGCTCCCAGCGCCCGCGCGACTTTCTCTCCCAAGCCGGCGCGCGGAGGGTCGACGATCACGAAATCCGGCCGCGCCGAGCTCCGCTCCAAAAACTCGGCGACTGCCGCTTCCCGCCACTTCACGGTGGCCGGAGCATTGTGGCGCAGATCGCGGCAGGCTGCGCTCGAAGACTCGACGGCGACCACGCGCTCGAACTTTGCCGCCAGCGGCACGGTGAACAGGCCGACTCCCGCGTACAGATCGAACGCGAGCGCACCGGAATGATTGGCGAGAACGGCTTCGACTAATGCATCCGTTAGAAAGCGGTTGGTCTGGAAGAACGACCCGGCGCTCACCTGATACTCGACGGCACGCACGGCGTAGGGGAGAAAGCTTGCGCCGAAGACCGCGGTCGGAGGCGCGTCGGCAGCCTCCCAGGGATCGGCAGAGGCAGGACGAGCCGGAGCGACGATCACGCCCACCACGCCGGGTAACGCGGCGCGGATGGCTTCGGCCAGCGCGGCTTCGGTTTCCGGCGTGGCTTCGACGCGGGGATCGGCCAGCAGCGTGACCAGCATGCGGGCGTCATCGGTATCGGCGAAGAACTCGATTTCGCGGATGCCCTCGCGGAAACGGCGCGCGCGGCCGAGCTCCCATGCCAGGGCGATGCCACGCTGGATCAGCGGCGAACTGATGGGACATTTCTCCACCGGCTCCAGCTCCGCCGAGCCGAAGCGGTTGTAGCCGAGCGCGAATTCGGGCGTGGTCCGCAGGCGCAGCCGGGTACGGTTGCGATACTCCCAGGGCGGGGACGCAACCGCCCCGATCTCGCCGCTCCACTCCAGCTTGGCGGTGCGGCGCAGCGTCTCGCGCAGAATTCCAACCTTGGCCGCGAGCTGCGCTTCGTATCTCAGGTGCTGGTAGTGGCAGCCTCCGCAGCGCGCAAAGTACGGGCACGAGGGCAAGATTCGATCGGGCGAAGGCGCGAGGATTTCTTTGACGCGCGCGCGGGCGAAACCGGGCTTTTCCTCGACCAGTTCCGCCTCGACCTGCTCGCCTTCGGCGACAAAGGGGAGAAACACGGCCTTGCCGCGGCCGTGCTCGTCGGC
>DATIGQ010000124.1 GCA_035454605.1 Terriglobales bacterium | reverse complement strand
TGGCGACGGATGAGCCGCAGCGTCGGTTGCCCGCCGCAGTCTTCCACCGCATCGTGCAGCAGCGCAGCGATGGCCAGGTCCTCGTCGCCGCCCGCCTCCAGCACCAGGGAGGCCACGCCCATCAGGTGCGCGAGGTACGGGACTTCGGTCCCCTTCCTTCCCTGCCCGGCGTGCAGCCGCGCCGCCAGGCGGAAGGCGCGCACGAAACGCGGCGAAAGCGGCGTCACCCGGCGGGCGCGCCGCCCAGGTTGAGATCGTTTAGGTCGCCGCTTCTTCATGCGCACACTGTGTCGCAGCAGGTCTTGCCGCGCACCGCTTCCGAACCCTCATAGGCGATGAGCGGAACCATGGCGAGGGCGGCCACGGGGTCGGCCCACCACCAGCCTAGGGCGGCGTTCAGCGCCAAGCCCGCGAGCAGGATGGCGGAGAGATAGGCGCAGATGTCGGTCTGGCGCGAGTCGGCGTGCATGGCGGCGCTGCCCAGTCGCGCGGCCACGCGGCGCTTGGCGCGCGCCAGCAGCGGCATCACGATGAGCGAAAGCACCGCAATCGCCATCCCCACATAGCTTTGCTCCGGCGCTTCCCGTTGCCACAGCGAGCGCGCCGCGTCGAAGGCCACGTAAGCCGCCAGCGCGAACAAGCTCAGGCCGACGAGTCGCAATGCGCGGCGCTCCAGGCGCTCGCGTTCGCCGTCGCGCTGTTCCGCGCGCAGCCGCCACAACATCACCGCGCCGGAAAAGCTCTCAATCACCGAATCCAGCCCGAAGCCGATGAGCGCGATGCTCCCTGCCAAGAGGCCAGCGGCCACGCTGACCACAGCTTCCGCGAGGTTCCAGCCAACCGTGAGCCACTCCAGGCGCAGTCCGCGGCGCAGGAGGGCTTGACGCTCGACGTCAACAGCAGGAAAGCTGGTAGCGGTCATCTGGTTCTACCTCTAACCCACCTTGGCGCCGCGCCGCCACAACAGATACGCGCGGATGAACGGTCCCAGGTCGCCATCGAGCACGCGGTCCACATCACCGATTTCCGCTTTCGTGCGCAGGTCCTTCACCATGCGGTAGGGCTGCAGCACGTAAGAGCGGATCTGCGAGCCGAAGTCGATATCGAGCTTGGTCTCCTCCAGCTTCCGCGTCGCTTCGCGCTTCTTCTCCAGCTCGAGCTCATAAAGTTTCGACCGCAGGATCTTCATGGCGCGATCGCGATTCTTGTGCTGGGAGCGTTCGTTCTGGCAGGTCACCACCGTGCCGGTGGGCACGTGGGTGATGCGCACGGCGGAGTCGGTCACGTTGACGTGTTGTCCTCCCGCGCCGGAGGAACGGTAGGTATCGATACGCAGATCTTCCGGCCGCACGACCACTTCGATGGTCTCGTCGATCTCCGGGGAGACGAACACGCTGGCGAACGACGTATGGCGTCGCTTGGCCTGATCGAAAGGCGAGATGCGCACCAGCCGGTGCACGCCGATCTCGCTCTGCAGCAGCCCGTAGGCGTAGGAACCGTTGACGGTGAAGGTGGCCGACTTGATGCCGGCTTCCTCACCCTCTTGGCGGTCGTTCAGCACGGCTTCAAAGCCTTGGCGTTCGGCCCAGCGCAAGTACATGCGCAGCAGCATCTCCGCCCAGTCCTGGGATTCGGTGCCGCCCGCGCCCGGATGAATGGTCACGATGGCGTTGCGGGCGTCGTTTTCACCCGCCAGCAGCGTCTCGGTCTCCAGCTTCTCGACTTTCGCGCGTAAGTCGGCGAGCTCGCGCGTCAGTTCGCTTTCGACTTTCTCGCCTTCGTGGGCCAGCTCGAAGTAGGCGGTAATGTCGTCGAGGCGCCGGCCCAGATCCGCTTCATCGGCGAGCGTCTCCTCCAGGCGCTTGCGCTCGCGCATGACCTGTTGCGATTGTTCGGGATTCGACCAGAAGGCCGGGTCGGCGACTTTCTTTTCGACCTCGGCTAGTTGCGCGCGGAGCCGTGGCGCGTCAAAGGTACTCCCGCAGCTCGCGCGCCTTCTCGCGCACGGCCGTGAATTCGCGTTCCAGTTCGTCCAGCATGGCTCGGTTTCCTTCTGACGATCAACCTCGGATAGGACGCAGCGCCCAAGCGAGCGCCACTGCTGTGATTATCGCACAGAGGAACGCGAACACGTCGCCATACCGGGTGTAGAAGGTGGTGGAAGAAACGAATTCATACGGCGCCACCAGAGCCGCCGCGGTGTTACGCCCCGCGCTGGCGACCACCCGGCCTTGCGGATCGATGGCCGCAGTAATACCGCTATTGGTGGCGCGCAGCACCCAGCGCCGGTTCTCAATGGCCCGCATGCGCGCCATGTTCAGGTGCTGCCTGGGCCCGCCTGAGTCGCCCAGCCAGGTGTCGTTGGAAATGTTCAGCAGCACTTCTGCGCCGCCGGCTACGAACTCCCGCACTTCTCCCGGGAATATCGCTTCAAAGCAGATGATCGCCGCCACTCCGTGTCCGTCCATGCGCAGGACCGTGCGCCGGTCGCCGGGGGTGAAATCGCCCACTTCCTTGGTCAGCGATTCGGCGAAAAACAGCAGCCGCCGGAAAGGCACGTACTCGCCGAACGGCACCAGGTGAACTTTGTCGTAGCGTGCCGCCCACTCCCCCTGTGGCGTGACCAGCGAAGCCGAATTCAGCACCTCGAAATGCTGGGGTGCGTCTGCTGCCGCGGGTCGCGACCCAAGCGTTCCCAGAAGGATCCAGGACTCGGTCGCCTGTGCCGCCCGGCTGACCGGCGCGCGCAGATTCGGATCGCGTTCATAGAAAGGCGCCGGTGATTCTGGCCACACGACCAGCCGTGGCGATGCCTGCTGCGGCGACCCGTTGGCGCTCAGCCGGCTCATCTGCTCCAGCGTCTGCTGGAAGAATTCCGTGGTCCAGCCGGCGTCCAGGATGGGGATGTTGGGCTGCACCAGCACCGCGGACTGCCTGGCCGGCGAGGGCGCCGGCTTGATGGCTACGCCGGCCTGGAGCGCCAAAGCGCTCGCCAACGCGGCTATCAGCGTCATGCGCCGGTGCTCAGCTTTCAGCAGGAAGGCCAGCGCGAATGCCGCATTCACCACCACCACCGCGAACGAGAGCCCGTACACCCCGGTGACCGTCGCAATCCGCGCCAGCGGAATGTTGTCCACCTGCGCAGTGCCGAGCAAGTTCCAGGGGAACGGACCGGTGCGAGCGCGCGCCAGCTCCGCCGCCACCCACATGGCCGGGGAGAGCGCCAGCGCCAGGCCCGTGCCCAACCGCGGCGAGCGCGCCACTAACGCGAACGACATTCCAAACAATCCTTGCGGAAGGGCGAAATACAGGCAGAACAGCGCCAGCAATCCGGCCGCGATCAGGGGATGCAGATGCCCATACGAGTGCAGCGTGCGATACACCCAGTAGCAGCTTGCGGCGATGAACAGGCTGCCGCTCATCCAGGCCAGCAGGAAGCCCTGCCGTGGTGAAAGACGCTCGGCATCCGCACGCGGCATGGCCAGCGCCACCAGCAGCGGCGACAGGCATATCCAACTCAGCCCGTAGAGGTTGGGCGCGGGAAAGACCACTACCTGGAGAACGCTGGAGGTGACTGCCAGCAGCCAGGCCTTCTTCCCGATGCGCCGCACGCGCCGAGTGTAGCAGAGGCCTATGATTCACCCGTTGCCAACATGGATAACGGTCGGCAGGAGCGTTTCCGATTTCTGTGGACTTGGAAGCCCTTCGCGCATCTAATCTTTCAGTCGGAGTTCCGACTATGCGGGTAGTGGTGGTTGCGGCTGTGCGCCTCCTGGAGGGGATGTTTGCTGTGGGGATGACCGGATCGGTCCTGGTGCTGATCCAGACCTTCGTGGAAGACCTGGAGACTCTTTTCCGGAACGACCCCGTACCCCCTACCACATTGACGCCGCAC
>DATIGQ010000123.1 GCA_035454605.1 Terriglobales bacterium | reverse complement strand
GCCGGCTTTTCTCCGGCGAGACCCGGCGCGCGGCCCGGCTCGGGCTTAAGCACCTGCTGTACCTGGGAGGCCTCGGGCGTTCCCGCGCGCGGTTTCACCGGCAGTTCCTTGCCCTCGAACACCAGGCGGATCTCGTTGGCATCGAGGGTTTCGCGCTCCAGCAGCGTCTCCGCCAGCCGGACCAGCTTCTCGCGATTCTCTTCCAGAAGCCGCTTGGCGGTGTTGTAGCCCTGGTCGGCGATGCGGCGCACTTCCTGGTCGATCTTGATGGCGGTTTCCTCGCTGTAGTCGCGATGCTGCGCGATCTCGCGTCCCAGGAAGATCTGCTCTTCCTTCTTGCCGAAGGTGATGGGACCCAGTTCGCTCATGCCCCACTCGCAGACCATCTTGCGCGCCAGCTCGGTGGCCTGCTCGATGTCGTTGCCGGCGCCGGTGGTGCGCTGGTCGAGGAACAGTTCCTCGGCCAGGCGACCGCCCATCATGATGGCGATGCGCGTCTCCAGGTAGTTCTTGCTGTAAGTGTGCTTGTCATCCAGCGGCAACTGCATGGTGACGCCCAGCGCCATGCCGCGCGGGATGATGGTGACCTTGTGGATGGGATCGGCCTCGGGCAGCATCACCGCCACCAGCGCGTGGCCCGCCTCGTGATAGGCCGTGACTTTCTTTTCCCTCTCGCTCAGCAGCAGCGACTTGCGCTCCGCGCCCATCAGGACCTTGTCCTTGGCGAGTTCGAAGTCGTACATGGTGACGCTCTTGCGGTTGTTGCGAGCGGCATTGAGCGCGGCTTCGTTCACCAGGTTGGCGAGGTCGGCGCCACTGAAGCCCGGCGAGCCGCGCGCGATCACCATCAGGTCCACGTCTTCGTGCAGCGGGATGCGGCGGGTGTGCACGCGCAGGATCTCGTCGCGTCCGCGTACATCGGGCAGCGGCACCACCACGCGGCGGTCGAAGCGGCCCGGGCGCAGCAGCGCCGGGTCCAGTACGTCCGGACGGTTGGTGGCGGCAATCAGGATCACGCCTTCGTTGGACTCGAAGCCGTCCATCTCCACCAGCAACTGGTTCAACGTTTGCTCGCGCTCGTCGTGCCCGCCGCCCAGCCCGGCGCCGCGGTGGCGGCCGACGGCATCGATCTCGTCGATGAAGATGATGCAGGGCGCGTTCTTCTTGCCCTGCTCGAACAGATCGCGGACGCGGCTGGCGCCGACGCCCACGAACATCTCTACGAAGTCCGAGCCGGAGATGGAGAAGAAGGGCACGTTGGCTTCACCGGCCACGGCCCGCGCCAGCAGCGTCTTGCCGGTACCCGGAGGCCCGACCAGCAGCACTCCCTTGGGGATGCGCCCGCCCAGCTTCTGGAACTTCTGCGCCTCGCGCAGAAACTCGATGATCTCCCGCAACTCTTCCTTGGCTTCATCCACGCCGGCCACGTCCTTGAACGTGACCTTCTTCTGCTGCATGGAGAGCAGGCGCGCGCGGCTCTTGCCGAACGACAGCGCCTTGTTTCCGCCCATCTGCATCTGGCGGATCATGAACACCCACAGCCCGATCAGCAGCAGTACCGGGGCCAGGCCCAGCAGCCAGCTCGACCAGGTTCCACCCTGCACGTCCTTCACCTTGATGCTGACGCCCTTGTCCCGCAGGATGGTGATCATGTCGGGGTAGTTGGTGGGGACGGTGGTGTGGAAGATCGCGTTCTCTTCGCGGTACTTGCCGCGCACTTCGGCGCCGATGATGGTGACTTCCCCGATCTTGCCCTGGTCCACCTGGTTCATGAAGTCGGAGAAGCTGATTTCGCGCTCCTGCACGCCGGCTCCGCCGGCCCGCACCACCAGGTGCCACAGCAGAACCGCGGACACCGCAATCAGCACCCAGAACACGATGGTCTTGACGGTCGAATTCACTACGCGCTCCTCTGAAAAAGGCCGCTCCCGGCTATGCCCTGGGCGGCTTTTTGGGACCTATGCAAACAATTAGATGCCGCCCAGGCCTGCTTCGGCCCGGGATTCAGCCTTCACCTACGGATTGTACCTGTTTTGGTCGCGCTACACCGCTCTTATCATCGGCCCCGGCCCGGGTGCCAGCAAGATTACCGGCGTAACCGGGTAATCGGCCTGACAACCACCCAAGGAGTGAGGAACGCGTTCTACCGTGCCGGTTTGGAGGCCGCGGCGGTGGTGGCCACATAGGGGAGGTTGCGTCCCAGGGCGGGGCCGCCCAGGCCGTAGCCGACCACGAAGGAATTATCGATCTGGAACCCGAAATAATCGGGCTGCAAGGCGATGCGCCGCGCCGACTGCTTGTCCAGCAGCGTGACCAGCTTCACCGACACCGCGCCCCGGCCCATCAGGTTGCGCATGAGGAAGTCCGAGGTCACGCCCGATTCCACCAGCGCCTCCACCAGGATCACGTGCTGGCCTTCCACGTGCACTTCGGGGCTGTAAAAGATCTCGGTGCTTTCGCTGGCGCCCTGCAGCTTTTCCTTCATCTCCGGCTTCAGGAACTGGCACACGACGGGGACCTCGAGGGCGCGCATCAGGTCCGCCATGAAGATGAAGCTGTCCTCCAGGACGCCCACGGCGTAGAGCGTCTTACCCTGATAGTCGGTCGAGATCTGGCGCGCGATCTCGCCCACCCGCTTGGAGATCTGCTCCGCGCTGATCAGCGTCTTCAGGCTCTTCAGGCTCGCGCCGTTCTGTTTCACGTACCTGCCTCAGGAGAAGATGTTGTGTCCCGCTCGGCGATTCCCGCCGGCACTTCCTCAATCAACAGCGCATCGCTGGCCACGCTGGCCACGAATGCCTGCGCCCCGGCAAAACCGCGGATCCAAACGATCTCGGAGCCGCTGGCCACCACCGGCCACAGCCGGCGGTCGGGACCGGCGACGCGCCGCGCGGCGAGCAGTTCCTTTACTTTCTTCGGCGACTTGCTGTGCGCCGGCCAGAATCGGTCTCCGGCGCGCCAGTTGCGCACGACCAGTTCCGGTTCGAGCTTCCGGGGCTCCAGAAAGCGGCCCCGATTATACTCCGCCTTTCCGGCCGCCGAAGCCACCAAAGAGGCGCGGATCACGGTGCCCAGTTCGGTGACTTCCACCTCGCCGGGAACCCGCAGGCGATACTCGTACTCGGCGGGACCAGCGCTTTCGGCGCGCTTCTGGAACACCAAGCGGCCGCGCAACAGGGCCGCCTGCCGGCCCTCCGGCAGGTCGCAGGAAGAGGGAGCGCCGCGGCCTGCCAGCAGGCTCCGCACTTCTTCGCAATGATGGAAGCTGAGCCGCAGACCCGCGGCCTGGGCTGCGGCGCGCAGCAAGCGGCGCTGCACCGCCACCGGCTGCCGGCGGAGCGCGGCAGCGTCGAGCGAAAGCCCGGAGGTGGCCTCTTCTGCAAGCTGCGACAGGAGCCGCGCAACTTCCTCTTGCCAGAACTCTTCCTCGCCACGCGCGATCTCCGCCGTGTCCGCCAGCACCGGGACGATGCCCGGGCTGTACTCGCGCTCCAGCAACGGCAGCAGCTCGTGACGCACGCGGTTGCGCGCATGGCGAAGGTCTACGTTCATGGGGTCCTCGCGCCAGGCTTGTCCCAGTCCGCGCAGGTAGTCTTCCACCTCGCCGCGGCGCACGGTGAGAAGCGGCCGGATCACTGCGCCCTGCTTTTCTTGCTTGCGGGGGTAGATTCCCGCCAGCCCGCGCGTTCCTGCACCGCGCAGCAGTCGCAGCAGCACCGTCTCTGCCTGGTCGTCGGCGGTGTGCGCGGTAGCCACGGAATCCAAGGCACCTTCTTGCAACAGTTTGCGAAACCAGGCGTAGCGCAGTTCGCGCGCCGCTTCTTCCAGCGTGAGCTTGCGTGCCCGCGCGGTGGCGGGGGCGTCGCCGCGTTCGCTCAGAAAAACCAGGCCGTGGGCCTCGGCCAACGACGCCGCGAACCTCTGGTCGGCGTCGGCCCCCTCCCCACGGATGCCATGGTGGAAGTGCAGCACGGAAACCACAATCCCCAGTGGCTCGCGCAGCTCGACCAGCGCCCGCAGCATGGCTACCGAATCCGCCCCGCCCGAGACGGCCGCGCCCACGCGTTCGCCCGCTGGCAGCAGGCCATGTTCGCGCACGTAGGCCAGGATCTTTTCCGTCAGCCGCACGCTATCATCGTACTCCCGGCACGGCGGGCGGAAGCCGCCGGCCATGCAAGAATCCCGGAGCGGGACGTTCCAGCGCCAAGGGGAGGAACCATGCGCCTTCGTGTTGCGTTTCTGGGCTGGCTGCTGTTGCAGACCGCGGCCTTCGCCCAGCGCGGAAGTGGCCAGGCCAACTATCCCTTCGCCACCATCCGCCACGCTTGTGGTCCCACCGACGGCCCCGCGCTCCAGATCACGCTCACCAAGGTGCCGAATCCGGGGAAGAACTCCGCCCGGCTCTTCCTCACCCTGTACGGGGACTTACCGCAAGCCCCGTTGACCCAGCCGCGTCACTTCGACCTGGGACAGCGGGCGGCGGGCGATGCGGTGCGCTGTCCGAAGCCCAACGCTTGTGAGAGTGCGGAGCGAGGTAGCCTGGTGCTCGAACGCCTCGACGGCGCCGGCGCCCACGGCACCTACGAACTCTTCTTCAAGGACGGTTCCCAGGAGCGCGGCCGCTTCAAGGCGGCGTGGAAGGAGATTCGCGAAGCCTGCGGCTGAAACCTGCCTGCTGCCGCCCGGCTCCTGCCTCACTGCACGATCTCATTTGCCTCCGCCTGCCACATGGCCTCGAACGCCTGTTGGAAGGCGCGCACCTGGGCAGGATCGTTGGTGAAATGGGCGTTGTTGTCCTGGCGTTTCAGCCCGGCAGC
>DATIGQ010000122.1 GCA_035454605.1 Terriglobales bacterium | reverse complement strand
TCGTTCAACTCCGCGAAGCGGATGATCCAGCTTCCTCCTGCCGAGGTCAGGTTGGGCATGTTGATGGTCATGGAGTAGAAGCGCTTGGGCCCGAACACGGAACTTTCCACGCTGCCCGCTGCCGGTCGCCTGGTATTGGTGGGTGGCGCCGTTTCCCGCACCACATTGGGCGGCAGCGCGGGGACACGCGCCGCTGCCAGCAGACGATCGCCGGTGCCGTTGTCGCCGCGCGCCTTGCCGGAGCCTCCACTGCCCGGGTCGCCACCGGCATTTCCGGTCCGGCTGCTATCGCCGGCCACCACGGCGACCGGCCCGGTTACCGCCGGTCCGCCGCCGATGAACACGCCGGAGGGATTGGCGCCCGTGCCACTTCCCGGGCCGCCGGCCTCACCGGTGCCGGTACCACCGGGGCCGCTGCCCCCGCCGGCGATCTCCGGCGTGCCGGGATTATCCGGGCTGCCTTCTGGCGTGGCGGCGAAGATGCCGCGGCGGCTGCCCGGAGGTATCTCCACCGGTCCCCCCACGGTGGAGGGCGTGAGGCCCAGGGCGATGAACTGACCGGCGGCGCGGCCTCCGCCGCCCATCCCTTGTGTGGAGGGTGGCGGAGCATTCCCGCCCTCGGTTTCGCCGCTGGAGGCGCGCTGTTCAGGGACCGGCAGAGAGGGAATGGGTAGGGCGGAATCGGAGGGAGCAATGTTCAGTTCTCCGACCTTGCGCCGCAAAGCTTCCGGGGATAGTGGCGCACCGATCACCGCCGGCGCGGGCATCTTGGGCAACGCCGCCGCGTCCCGGCGGCGCACCTCAGGCGCCGGCGCTACTACGGTCGGCGCCAGCCAAGGGAGCGTCAATTGCGAGGTCGGGCGCGCAGTGGCTGCGATGGGCGCCGCGGAAGGCACCGGAGTCCACACGACGACGTTGGGAATCTTCGCGTCCTCGCGAAGCAGCTTGGGCGCGGCCGGATTCACGATGGTCTGGGTGGAATTGTCCGGCATGGACGGGATGGAGATGAGGGGCTGGCGCGCGTATTTTGGACGTCCCTTGCGCGCCACCTTGGCGCGGGCGCTGCCGGTGGAGAGCGAAGGCAGATACTCCGAAACCTCATAGTAGGTTAGCGTCCGATTGCCGGTGGCTGGCGGCGGCTGGGGTCGCATGCTCCACAGCTTTGGAAAGGACAATATGGCTGTGATGACGAACAAGTGGTAGAGGAACGACTGCCGCAGGCTGCGATACGGCGGCCGGGTCGAGACGAAAACATCCGGCCAGAACAAGGCGGGCCGGGAAGTGAGCCGAAGCGGCGCTTCGCGCCGGGGGAGCAGCATGTCCCTGAGGTTGCGCCAAAAAACCTTGCTCCAGGGCTCCAATTCCACCAGGAGCGTGGGTGCGGGCAGGGAAGATGGAGCGACCGGAAGCGTGCCCTGTTCGATGATCGTAGCTGGGCCCTTCTGCATGGACTGCGGAAATCGGCGATACGACGCCGAATACCGAGGATTATACCGAGCCTCACCCGGCCCCGTGGGGCCCAAAAACAGCTTCGCTGGGACGGGAAACGCGTTTCGCAACAGGCGGTCAGCGAAGCTGTGTCAGCCTGAATCAGCCAAACCATGGTCTAATGACATTGGAGCCCGGTGACTCTCCATGAGATTCCGATTGATTCTGGCTTTGTTGGTCGCAGCAGCGCTGTCGTTTGGGCAAGAGGCCCCGCAGCCGAAAGGCACGCAGAACTCGCAGGCCGCAGCTGTGCCTGCCGCACCTGCCGAGGACATATCCGGCGCCTATTCCTTCCTCGAGGACGGGGAGTATCTGCAACTCAACATCCAGGAAGACAAGGTGACCGGCTACGTTTCGCGCTTCAATGAGGAGCCGGGCGGCCCCAAGACCTTTCTCGATCAGTTGTTCGACAAGGCGTCGCTCGATGGCGACAAGCTGAAGTTCACTACGCGCAAGGTGCACGGCATCTGGTTCGAGTTTGAGGGCAAAGTTACCAAGGCCGCGAACAAGAAGCGCTCCGACGAGGGCTACTTTCTTCTGAGAGGCACCCTGACGAAATTCACCACCGATGCCAACGGCAAGCCGTCAGGCAAGTTTCGCGCAGTGGAATTCAAGTCGTTCGAACCCGAAGGCGAGCCCATGACCGAGCCCACGACGCCTTCTGTCCCGAAAAAGAACCAGGCAGGATAGTGGTCCCGAAATCGGCCACAAATTGAACTGAATCTGCGACATAGCACCAAAGTGCTATGCCAGGGCTTTTGGCCTTGACACCGACCTGTTTGCGACCTAGGTTTGCAGGTAGACGGGTGTATTCGGGTGGCCACGGCTCTCCGTCCGCCGGACGGTGAGTTCTGCTTACAACTCCCCCGGGCTCTGTGGTTGCTTCCCGAAGCTGTGAAGGGAGCATGATCGGCTCAACCTTCGGCGGTTATCGCATTGAGGACCGCATCGGTGGTGGCGGCATGGGTGTGGTGTACCGCGCCCACGATGTGAACCTGGACCGGCCGGTCGCCATCAAGACCTTGCTGGCGCCGGACGAGCCGGACCCGACCGGCGAAGCCCGCTTCCTGCGCGAGGCCCGCGCCGCTTCCCGCCTGCAGCATCCCTCCATCATGACCATCCACCAGTTCGGCGTGGAAGGCCGCACGCGCTACATCGTGATGGAGTACGTGGAAGGCCGCACCCTGAAGAAGCTGATGGACGGCCATCCGCTGGAGGTGGGGCAGTTGCTGGAGATCGCCGTGCAAGTGGCCGAAGGCCTGGTCACGGCGCACGAACACGGCGTGATTCATCGCGACATGAAGGCGGAGAACATCATGATCACGCCGCGCGGCCAGGTGAAGATCCTGGATTTCGGGCTGGCCAAACTGCGCGACCTGGACCCTGTCGGCGAGCCCAGCGAGCACCGCTCCTCGTTCGAGACTACGGGTGGAACATTGTTGGGCACGGTGAGCCACATGTCGCCGGAGCAGGCGCTGGCCATCGAGATCGATTCGCGCACCGACATCTTCTCCTTCGGCGTGGTGCTCTACGAGATGGCGACCGGGCGTATTCCATTCTCCGGTCCCACGCCGCAGTCCACACTGGCCCGCATCCTCAGCCAGGAAGCGCCGCCGATCCTTAAGCTCAACCCGGATTTTCCGCCGGAGCTCGAGCGGCTGATACGGCATTGTCTGCAGAAGGACCGTACGTGCCGGCCGACGGCAAAAGAGGTAAGAAACAAGCTGAAGAACATCCAAGCCTCGCTGAGCGCCGACAAGCTGACCGCATCGGCCATCCGGCCGGCGCTGGAGATGGTGGCGCAGAAGGCCAGCCAGCCTGCGTACGTGCCGATGGCGCCGCCGGTGGCGCCCCGCGCTGAGGCCGCCGTCCGGCCGTTGTACCGAGCGGTCCGCGGGTTGCGCATCGCGCTCTCGGCAGGATTGCTGTTGTGGCCGCTGGCCTTCGTTGCGTACTTCTTCGTCAGCGGCGGCTTGGTGCGTCCCGAGGTCATCGCGGACACCTGGTTCCTAGCACTGCTGCAGAACGTGGCCATGCCGCCGCTGGGGCTGGCGCACAGTCTCATCGCGGTGGATCTGCAATCCGGCCAGTGGGATTTCATGCTGCTGCTGCTGGCTGCCATGGCGCTGGCACTGCGTGCCCTCTTCTTGATACCGGCTCGGCGCGTCGAGGCCAAGCTGGAAGCCCGCCTGCGCGGACGTCCGGTTCCCCGTTCCTGAAAACCATCGCGAATCAGCCTTCGGCCCTGAGAGCAAACGGGCCGGCGCGTGGCCGGCCCAGGGTCTGATGCGTCTTGAGATTCTTACGCGGCGCGCTTGAGCAGCTTGCGCGGCTTGGGAGCTCGCAGCTTGATGCCGTAGATGCGCGCCAGGGTTTGCCGGGTGCGCTGGTCGGGGAACTCGGCGTGGCAGACCACGTCGTCCATGGAGACCACGCCCAGCAGCCACTCCTTCTTGTCCACCACCGGGATGCGGCGCACGCGGTTCTGGGCCATTAGTTCCATGGCCTTGTCCACGGTGTCCTCGGGGTGGCAGCGGATGAGCTTGCGGGTCATGAAGTTTTCCATGGTAGCGCGGTTGGGATCCAGGCCCTTGGCCAGCACACGCAGGCACAGGTCGCGGTCCGTGATGGCGCCCAGCAGCCGGGGCTCCGCGATCCTTTCGATGATCGGCAGAAAGCCCACATCATGCTTGAGCATCAGCTTGGCGGCGTCTTTGGCGGTGTCGGTAGGCAGGCAGTAGAACGGCTTGGGGATCATCAGTTGCTGGATGAGCATAGACACTCTCCTTCCAGGCTCGCCTGCGTTCATCCCACTCCCCTCGACGGTGCGTCGCAGTGACTACGGTCACTCCGGAGAGTGACGCGGAGACATCTCCCGCACTGCGAGGGAGCCACAGCCGCCGTGCTAGAATTCGGCCTCCCCAACGCTCTGCTGCTGCGATGTCGTTCCGCGCCCGCATCTCGATCTTGCTTGGCACCACGCTGGCAGTGGGTGCCGGCCTGTTCCTGCTGCCGCGCATTCCGCAGGATCCGGCGTACCACCGCTTTGCCGACACGCGCGGCTGGCTGGGTGTGCCCAACTTCCTAAACGTGGTTTCGAACCTCCCCTTCCTCCTGGTCGGAGTCGCGGGGCTGAGATTCACTCTGGAGAAGGAAAGCCGAGACCATTTCGTCGCTCCCCAGGAGCGATGGCCCTGGACAGCCTTCTACCTCGGCATCGCTCTGACCTGCTTCGGTTCGGCCTACTACCATTCCGCGCCCGCCAACGCCCCACTGGTGTGGGATCGCCTGCCTATGGCGGTGGGATTCATGGGCGTGCTGGCGGCGATTATCGCTGAGCGTATAGACCTGAGCGCCGGGTTGATCGCCCTGCCGGTACTGATGGCGGTGGGGTTGTTCAGCGTGCTGCAGTGGTATGCCGGTGAGTTGCGGGGTGAGGGCGACCTGCGGCTCTACGTCATGGTGCAGTTCTACACTTTGCTGGTCGTGCCACTGATCATGGCGCTCTTCCCGCCGCGCTACACCCATGGCGCCGACCTGCTTGCAGCGGTAGGAATCTACGTCGTGGCCAAGCTCTTGGAAGTGTCGGATGGTTTCATCTTCCGTCTAGGCCACGTGGTCAGCGGGCACACGCTGAAGCACCTGATCGCGCCGCTGGCGGGATACTGGATTCTGCGCATGCTTGCGCGGCGGCAGCCGGTGGCAGTAGCGTGAGTGTCAGTTAGCCGTCCGGTTGGTTCGACGAACGAGTGGACCGCGAGGTCGGTGCACATGCACAGAGCGCGCAGCGCCGCGCGTCCCGGGTAATCTTGCGATTCAAGAGCGCTCGCCCGCAAAAGTAGGCGGCGGTGCGCAACGGCGCCTGACGCCCCTTGCGACCGGCTACGGGCGCTCCCCCCTCGCCCGGCCGTGAACCGTCGTCCTTTGTTCTCATCGGCGTTGCTCAGCTCCACGCTCAGCCGCCGATCTCGTACCGTATCCTGTCCCGATCCCTTGTAATGTAGCACCCGAACGCGGAGTTGGGGGCTGGCAGCCAACTTCAACCTCCTGACCACGCTACTCCAAGAGGCCGTAACCCACGCAGACCACAGGAGCTCTGGAATAAGATCGGCCGATTCGTCTGTATTAGACTTGAGCTCGTGGCAGTGCCTCTCCGTATTGGACGTTATGCCATCAAGCGAAGCCTCGGGCGTGGAGGCATGGGAAGGGTCTATGAGGGCTGGGATTCGGAACTAAGCAGAAGGATTGCGATCAAGGTACTGCCCGAAGGCGATATCCACGGCCCCGAGCGTCTGCAGCGTCTTAGGCGTGAGGCCAGAGCTCTGGCGGCGTTGAACCACCCCAACATCGTAACCATCTACTCGGTCGAGAAACAGGACGGCACTCCCTTCCTGACCATGGAACTGGTGGAAGGACAGAGCCTTGACCGGATGATTCCGGAAGGAGGCTTGCCCGTCGGCGAACTCTTCCAGATTGCGGAGTCACTGATGGACGCGGTGGCCGCCGCCCACGACCGAGGCTTGATCCATCGGGACCTCAAGCCCTCCAATATCATGCGCACCGGAGATGGGCGCATCAAGGTCCTCGACTTCGGGCTGGCCAAGTTCATGGACCTCGAGGAGGCGGACGCCGATCAGGCTACCGCAACCGACGTACTTACCGGCGACCGTGTCATCTTGGGAACGTTGCCTTACATGTCGCCGGAACAGGTCTCAGCGGCGCCCGTGGACCATCGAACCGACATCTTCTCGTTGGGGATCATCCTTTACGAAATGGCTACTGGCAAGCGCCCCTTTTCAGGTTCCTCCTCTGCGGCACTACTATCATCGATCCTCGGTACCACACCAGCGGACGTTTCCGAAGTGCGGCCGGACCTTCCGCCGGGTTTCGATCGGGTGGTCGCGCGCTGCCTGGCGAAAGCGCCCCGTGACCGGGTGCAATCCGCGCGAGAACTCCATGCAGACCTCCTGCACTTGCGTGACGAATCTGGGCCGGCCGCGGGCGCAACTGGTGGCAACTCTGATCCGGGCCGGCGAACACCCGTTGACGCTTCCATAGCGGTGCTCCCCTTCGCCAGCCTGAGCCTTGAGCAGGGCGATGAGTTTTTCGCAGACGGCATTTCTGAAGAGATCATCAACGCTCTAGCCCGCCTACCCGAACTCAAGGTCGCTGCCCGCACCTCGGCTTTCTCGTTCAAGGGACAGAATGAGGATTTGCGGAACATTGGCAAGAAGCTTGGAGTGAACACCGTACTGGAGGGAAGCGTCCGGCGGTCCGGAGCACGGCTAAGGATTACGGCGCAGCTGGTGGACGTGGCCACCGGCTATCACATCTGGTCTGAGCGTTACGACCGAGAAATGCTGGACGTCTTCGAGATCCAGGACGACATCGCCCGCAGCATAGCCTCCCGGCTCACGACAACACTGAGGGTAGGCGCCGGATCCTCCCTCACCAAACGGGGCACGTCCAACCTCGAGGCCTTTCGGCTCTGTGCACAGGGGCGTGGACTGCTCGAAGGCCGCTCACCGGAACGGATGCGCCGCGCGATGGGATACTTTGAACGCGCTTTGGAGCAGGACGCAAACTACGCTCTCGCCTGGAGCGGTCTTGCCGAGGCCATCGGGGTACTTGTGCTCTATCGTCTAGAACCTCCAGGGAATCTTCTTGGTAAGGCGGAAGCTTCTATCCGCCGCGCTATGGAGCTCGATGCGGATCTAGCCGAAGCTCACGGTTCACTGGCGCTGTTGCACGAATTTCGCAAGCAGGGTCCGGCAGCCATACAGGCGCTTAAGCGAGCGGTTGAGATTCGGCCGGGCTACGCAAATGCCCATAGCTGGCTCGCCTGGCAATATCTTCTCCTTGGGGCGGCGAAGCGCTCGCTGGATCACGCAAGGCAGGGAGTGGAGTTTGATCCCCTCTCGCCGGAGGCTGTCAGCAATTTGTCCCTGGCCTACTTGGCAAGCGGCTATTTTCAGGAAGCCCTGCAGGAGGCTCAGCGCACGCGCTCTATCCAGCCGGGCTTTTCGACTGGCGCGTTCTACGAGGCGCTGGCCCTTTGGCATTTGGGACGATTCGCGGAAACGGAACCGATCCTGCGAGATCTCTCAGTTTCGTGGGCTGGCTTGGGTGCACAGAACGCCTTGGCGCTTGCCTATGCTGCCGGTGGAAAGAACGACCAGGCCCGAACCTTGTTGGCGCAGCTTGCTGAAGCCAACGAGCATGCGTCGGTTGGCGCAATCCATGCGGCCTTGGGGGAAAAGGAAGAGGCATTCGAGGCCTTTGAGCGGGAGAAGCACTGGAACTATTGGCCGACTCTGTTCATCCGACACCTGTTTCCTGACGTTCTCGGATCGCTTCGGAGCGATTCCCGCTACCGAGATATCCTCCGTGAAGTTGATCGAGTTTGGGGAATCAGTCCGGATGGCGTTCCATTCGACGACTCCGCAGGTATGGACTGACAAAAAAGCGGGAATGGTCGGCCCTAGCAGACGATTTTAAAACTCTGGTGGCCGAAGGCTTGCCCTTGCCTACGTGTGCCGAGGCTGCTCGGTGCGAAATCGAGTCCGAGCGCCCTTTTCGGCACGCTTTAGGTTCACCTGGTGCTGTCGGCGTAGATAATAAAACTAGTGCGTAGGATGCCCTGAGCCAAATAACGACGCGCGGAGATGGTGACCTCGGAAGGCAGGACAACAAAGCGGCCCAGAGTCTTCAGGCGGTTCACCAGGTGGACATCGCGGCGCAGATTGTCGGGCCGGAGGGACGCGTGATCGGCTTGGACATGTAATCGCGCCTCCATCTGGGACCAGGGCATCCTCGGCCTCGAGTAAAACGGCAGCCGCCCGCAGCCTGGCTGAAGAATCAAGAATGGGGACAGGTCGGGTCAAGGCAGTCCTACTTTCCGACACCCAGGGCCCGGTCGAGATTGAAAGCGGCACTGATCAAGGCCAGGTGTGTGAAAGCCTGCGGAAAATTCCCCAGCGCTTCTCCGTACGGTCCGGTCTCTTCCGCATACAGGCCCAGATGGTTTGCGTAGCCCAGCATTTTCTCGAAGATGAGCCGGGCCTCATCGAGGCGGCTGCGGTCGGTACGGCCGGCACGCGTCAAAGCCTCGACCAGCCAGAAGGTGCAGATGTTGAAAGTGCCCTCATCACCTTTGAGGCCGTCAAGCGTTTCCTTAACGTTGTAGCGATAGACGAGACTGTTGGAAACTAGCCCGCGCCTCGCCGGTGATCGGCAGATTGCATCCAGCGTCTTGAGCATCCGCGGATCGGTGGGAGCCATGAAAAATACTAGTGGCATCAGCAATGCCGAGGCATCGAGAGAATCACTACCGTAGGCTTGAACGAAGGCATTGCGTTGCGAGCTCCAGCCCTTCAACAGAATGTCGGCGTAGAGCCGGTCACGGGCTTCCAGCCAGCGGTCGCGGTCGGCAGGGAAGGAGCGCTTTTCCGCCAGGCGCAGGCCGCGGTCGAGGGCCACCCAGCACATTAGCTTGGAATAGACGAAGTGCTGCGCACCTCCGCGGACCTCCCACACTCCTTCATCCTTCCGCTGCCAGTTGTCGACGACCCAGTTCAGCATGCGGCGGGTATGCGACCACAGATCGTAGGCGATAGGATCGCCATACTTGTTGAAGAGATAGACAGCGTCCATGAGTTCGCCGTAGATGTCGAGTTGTAGCTGTCCGTGGGCGCCGTTGCCGATGCGCACTGGCGCAGAGCCCCTATAGCCCTCGAGGTGGCTGAGGGTCTCTTCGGTAAGGGTGTGGCGACCATCAATTCCATACATAATCTGCAAGGATCCGTCGGGCTCCAGTTCACCCAGCCTTGCTTCGAGCCACTGCATGAAGCGCGCGGCCTCCTGAGTGAAGCCGATGCGTAGAAAAGCGTACAGCGTGAAGGCGGCGTCGCGAATCCAGGTGTAGCGATAGTCCCAGTTGCGCTCGCCTCCCACGGCTTCGGGCAGGCTGCAAGTAGGCGCGGCCACGATCGCGCCTGTGGGCTCGAAGGTGAGGAGCTTCAGTGCAAGTGCCGAACGCTCCACCATTTCGCGCCATCGGCCGCGATACTGGCAGCGGGCGAGCCAACTGCGCCAGAAGTCCACAGTGCGGCGAAATAGGTCGGTGGCTTCACTTTCGGACAGTGTCAGGCCGCAGGCAGCTCCCGCCGGAATCTCCTGCAACACGAAAATGGCAGTCTGCCCTTCCTCCAGAACGAACTCGGCGGTAACACCTTCGTTGTCCCGCTGCAGCGGCACATCGGTGGTCAGGCTCAGCCGGAGTGAGGGCGACGTGAAGCAGGCCCCTTCGTCGCTGACTTCCAAAGTGTGCCGGTCCCGGGCATAGTTAAAAGCCGGACTGCATTCCAACTGGAATCGGAACGACCCCCGCACTACGCTCACCCGCCGGATCAGATGATGGCGTCCCTTGTCCTTGTACTCAATCGGAAACTCCACAGGCATGTAGTCAGTGATTTCGCCGACGCCGTCGGGTGAGAAAAATCGAGTCAGCAAGATGTTGGTGCCCGGCCAGTAAAGCTGCTTGTTGGTTACATCTTTCTCAGTCGGCGCGATGCGGAACCGCCCTCCCTTCCTGTCGTCCAGAATGGCAGCAAAAACGCTCGGTGAGTCAAAATGAGGAAAACAGAGCCAGTCAATCGAACCGTTCATGCCCACTAGGGCCACGGTGTGCATGTCGCCGATGATCCCGTAGTTCTCGATTGGTTGGTACGTCATCGTTCTCCTTTCGCCCCATGCCGCAGTTGTTTCGACTATACGTGGCGCGAGCCGAGGTCCACCGGCTTCTAGGCCCAGCCACGCCGAACAGATGTTCATTTCCTAGCGCGGGCCGCGTTTGATTTTGCCGAAGTGTTTCTCGATGCATCCGGAATTAGATAACAGCTGACAGCACCATCGGTACCAGCGACCTGCGGCCTTGGCGGACTTCAACCATGGTCGGGGCGAGAGGATTTGAACCTCCGACCCCCTGCGCCCAAGGCAGGTGCGCTACCAGGCTGCGCTACGCCCCGACGATTCGATTGTAGCCCAAGCTGTTTCAGCGGCGCCCGCCGAGTTCGCGGCCAAGCTACCCACCCCGCACCCACCTCACCAGCAGCACCAGCAGTACCAACGGCAGCGCGGCCAGCGCCAACACTGCCGCCAGCAGGCCGATGAGGAACAAGGTGTCTCGCAGCGTCTGTCGGCGCCGCTGGGCGCCGCCGTATTTCTGCAGGAGCGCGAAGTTCCGCCGGTTGGACTTCCAGGCGACGTCGAAGATGTCGCCCAGCAGCGGAACGCTGCCCAGCACGGAGTCGATGGCCACATTGGACATCATGCGGGCGATGGCTACCCCAGGCAGCCCGCGCTCCCAGGCAGCGTGCAGCAGCAGCGCCGAGACCAGGCCGGTGAGCATGTCGCCGAGGCCGGGCAGCAGGCCCACCAAAGGGTCGAGCCCGAAGCGGATCTCTGTTCCCGGAATACGGAACAGGTCGTCCATCAGGGCCGCGAGAAAGTCGAGCTGCTCGTCCTCGAGAGTGCGCGAGCGGCGCGGCTCGGCCCCGGGCGGAATGATCTCCGGCTCGGCGCGGATGGTCATGCCGCCAGCATAGCGCACCGCGGCCACGATGCCGGCCAAGATGCTGCCTTCCCGCGCCTCCATTGCGGGCTTATAATCGTTCTCCGGTATGCAGCCGCTGCATTATGCGGTGGTGGCTTACGTACGGAACTCCGTCGGACGTTTCGTCGAAGAGCTGCGCCGCGAGGTCTACCCCGAACACAGCCATTCTCCCGCCCACGTCAGCATCCTGCCGCCCCGTCTCATCACCGGCAGTGAAGCCGCCGCCCTGGGAACGCTGGAGGAACTGTGTTCCACGTTTCAGCCCTTCGATATCGTCCTGGGCGACGTGGACACCTTCGTCCCCATCACTCCCACGGTGCACATCCAGGTGAAGGAGGGAGCCGAGCAGATGCGGCGCCTGCACGACCACCTGAATCGGGGCAGCCTGGAGTTCCTGGAGCCGTGGGCCTACCGTCCGCACCTGACCGTCGTCAAACTGGCCGCGGACGCCGAGGCGCAGGCCGCGGAGGCGCTCTCCCGTGAGCGCTGGAGCCGCTATCGCGGCCCCCGCACCATCCGCCTGGACGAGCTGACGTTTGTGCGTGAAGGTCCGCACAACCGCTGGGTCGATCTGGCCCCGGTGCACCTGGGCAGGCAACTCACGCGTCCGCGCTAAGCGGGTCGAGTTGGGCAGCGGCGTTTTCGGTGCCCCTGCCTAACGCTTGTGTTTTCAGTCAGCTAGCGACCTGCGAAACCGCCGCTACCCGGCGAGCCGGCTTCTCCCCATTGGTCCATGGCCTTTCCTCATCTTGTTGCGGGATGGCACCCAGCGTACACAGGTAGGAGCACAGGCGGCCTGCGGGCCGCCAGTCGGGGAAAAGCAAGCCTCCTCCCCTTAGTTAACAGAGGCTGGTGGGCGAATGCGCACACGGGCCCCGAAAGGATCCTGCAATGCATATCGGAGTGTACGGCACCGGCTATCTGGGCACGGTGGTCTCGGCCTGCCTGGCCGACTTTGGGCTTCCAGTCACCTGCTACGACCGCGACGAGATCCGCATCGCCCGTCTGCAGCAGGGCCAGTTGCCCTTCTGCGAGAAAAACCTGACGGACATGGTTCGCCGCAACGTGCGCGTGGGTCGGCTCACCTATACCACCGAGCTGGCGCACTTCACCAGCCGGGCGGACGTCTTCTACCTGGCTCCGGACTCAAGCCGGCAGATCGACGAAGCGGCGGAGGAAATCTCCGCCAACGCCCGTCCCCGTTCCGTCGTGGTGATTGCCACGCCCGTGCCGGTGGGCACGGCCGTGCGTATTGAGCAACGGCTGCAGGAAACCAAGCAAGACCTGCAGGTCGTTGCTCAACCCATGTTCCTCACGGACGGTTGCGCCGTGGAGGACTTCAACTGGCCGGACCGCATCGTACTGGGTACCGGGTCGAACGAAGCCGTGTTCACGCTCAAGCAGATCTACCGCCCGCTGATCATGCGCGGCGTGCCGGTGATCGTTACCAGTCCGTCGACCGCCGAGTTGGTGCGCGAAGCTGCGACCGCGTACCTGGCCACCAAGGTCGCCTTCATCAACGAGATTGCATCGCTGTGCGAAGGCGTGCAGGCCGACGCGGTCGACCTTGCCCTGGCCCTGGGTTTGGATCGCAAGATCGCGCCCCGCTGCCTGCAGCCGGGCACGGCGTTCGGCGGCCCCTTCGTGGAGACGCAGATGGATTCGCTGGCGCAGCTCGCGGTGCGCCACGGCCAGGCTCTGAAGGTGCTGGCGGCCGCCCGCGAGGTGAACGCCACCATCTCCGACCGCATGGCGGACAAGATCACGACGCTGCTGCACAGCGTCCCGGGCAAGGAAGTGGGCATCCTCGGCCTGGCATTCAAGCCGCATACCAACTCTGTGGCCCAGTCCTCGGCCGTGCAGTTGGCGCGGCGGCTGACCGCGCGGGGCGCGCACGTTCGCGCCTACGATCCGGTAGCCATGTCTGAAGCGCGCCAGGAACTGAACGGCACGGTGAAGTACTGTGAGACGCCGTACGCCGCCGCCGAAGGTTCCGACGCCCTGGTGGTTGGGACCGGCTGGCCGGAGTTCCGCGACCTCGATTTCGACCGCATCAAGCGCACGCTGAAGCGGCCGCTCATCGTGGACACCAAGAACCTGCTCGACGCGACGCGACTGCGCGCCATGGGCTTCGAATACGTCGGCGTGGGCCGCTCCTAGCTTCTGTCTCTCTCCTCCTGAACAACAAGCGGACGGCTGCCGGGCCGTCCGCTTGGCCTTTTCCGCCGAAACTGTCCCCAATCACGCTTGCTATAATTGAGTGGTTGCGGTGGGTGTAGCTCAATTGGTAGAGCACCGGACTGTGGCTCCGGACGTTGTGGGTTCAAGCCCCATCACCCACCCCAAGTGACGTCCTTCGAACCCGCATCCAACTTCCCAAGGCCGGGTCCAGCCTTGAACACGCGCTGAGTAACCCAGTCACGAAGCCTTCCGGGGAGGCCGGAGTGACAACTGTCGGCGGCACGCGCGGCAGGCGCTTTGCGATTGCAGTCGTCGCCGGTCTCGGCCTGGTGGCCATCATCCTGGCCGGCTCGGCGCTTCGCAGGCATTGGGTCATGCCGTTTGCGAAGCAGCGCGTGGTGGCGATGGTGCAAGAACGGTTCGAAGGCGAAGTCGAGATTCGACAGCTCGAGATCTCCGGCCTCCTGTTTCTCCGAATCGCCGGCCAAGAGCTCACCCTGCGAAGTCCTGAGCGTAGAGACGTGCCTCCCCTCTTCCACGTGAGAGCGTTTACTGTCGAAACCAGCCTATGGGGGCTGCTGAGGAAGCCGCCACACGTCAACCGAGTCCAGGTGGAGGGGCTGAAAATTACCGTACCACCACCCGTCCCGTCGACCCGAAGCTCCCTCGGAAGGAAGCTCGCGGCCTACCGGATCGTGGTGGGGGAAATCGTTTCCGACGATGCGCAACTGATCATTCTGCCGAAGCGAGAGGGAAGACTACCCGTCGTGTTCGATATTCACCACCTGGTGCTGCGGTCCTCCGGATCCGACCGTGCGATGTCTTTCCGCGCCAGCCTCACCAACCCGAAGCCGCTGGGCGAAATCGATGCAACCGGCCACTTCGGCCCCTGGGTGGCAGAGGAGCCGAGCCTGACTCCGGTCTCCGGCGACTATAGTTTCCGCGACGCCGACCTCAACACCATCCGTGGCATCGGCGGGATTCTTTCCTCTCGCGGGACGTTCGAAGGCATTCTCGGACGCTTGGCAGTGGAGGGCGAGACGGACACCCCCGATTTCAGCGTCGACATTGCCGGCAATCCCATTCCGTTGCACACCCGTTTCAGCGCGGTGGTGGACGGCACAAGCGGTGACACGTTCCTGGATCCGGTAGAGGCACGCCTCGGGAACTCCACCATCATCGCCCGTGGAGGGGTGGCACGAACGGTGGACCCGAAGGGGCGTGTGGTCGCGTTGGATGTCAACGTGCCCGAAGGGAGGATCGAAGACCTGTTGCGCCTGGCGGTGAAGGACACTGCCCCTCCCATGACCGGTCCGGTGCGCCTCCAGACGACGTTCCTACTGCCGCCGGGAAACGAAAGAATCGCACAGCGCCTTGATTTGCGTGGCGATTTTCACCTCGCCAGCGCCCGCTTCACCAAGCTGAGCGTTCGGAAGAAACTGGGAACGTTGAGCGCACGCGGCCGGGGCAAGACTGAAACGGAGGGCTCGGAGGTCGCCTCGGACCTGGCGGGCCGCTTTCAGTTGAGGAACGGAAGGCTGTCGCTTTCGCGGCTCACTTTCAAAGTACCGGGTGCGACGGTCCGTCTTCAAGGGCACTATGACCTGCTGCCTGGTACCTTGGATCTTCGTGGAACGCTCGCCCTGGAGGCGAAGTTGTCCGAGACCACCACGGGCGTAAAGTCGTTCATGCTCAAAGCGATCGATCCGTGGTTTGCCCGCAAAGGTGCCGGCACCCTGTTGCCGATCCAGGTCAGCGGGACGGCGAAAGAGCCGCAATTCGGCGTCGATGTCGGGAAGGCGTTGAGGCGAGCGGACTAGCGGCTACAATGTCGCCTCCGATGACCCGGCCCCTGGAGCGGATGGCGGCGTGGCTCACCGAGCGTCGCGTGCGCAGGCACGCGGCGCTGCTGGGGCTGTGCCTGTGGCTGGTCTACGGTATCAGCTTGTGGACGCCGGGGATGCGCGATCGCTCGGGCATCGTCAAGGGCGCTGACTTCCTGCACTTCTATACGCTGGGATCGCTGGCCAACCAGGGCCGCGCCGCCGACCTCTACGACGCCTACGCGCAGAAGGCTGAGTCGGAGCGGTTGGTGCCGGATTCCAAGGGCTTCTTCTTCCAGCCGGTGCATGGACCGCAGATGGCGCTGCTGTTCGCTCCGCTGGCGCGCCTGCCCTATCCCGCCGCCGCCGTGCTGTGGATGGCCATTAGCGCCGCCCTTTATGGTGCGTGCTGCCACGTCGTATGGCGACGCTGCCCGGAGCTCGGGCGACACCGCGGAACTGTCCTCTTGCTGGTGTTTGCCTCACCCGCGTTCTTCAACCTGATCGCCCACGGACAAACCTCGGCCCTGGCGCTGGCCTGCTTCACGCTGGCCTACCTGGCGCTGGAGGCGAAGCGCCCGCTGCTGGCCGGACTGGCCATCGGCATGCTGATCTACAAACCGCAACTCGGTCTGGCTGCGGCGGTCGTATTTGTCGTCACTGGCCAATGGAAGGTGGTGCTGGGTGCGGTGGCGGGAGCGGCGGCGCAACTGGCGTCGGGCTGGGCTGCTTGGGGATCGAGCGTGATGGAGCAGTACTGGCGGACGCTATGGAGGCTGGGCGAGATGTCCTCCGTGCTCGAGCCCAAGCTCTATCAGATGCACTCGCTGCGGGCGTTCTGGAGCCTGCTGGTGCCTTGGGACGGCCCGGCTCTCTGGCTCTACCTTGCCACCGCGGGGGTGGTCCTGACGGGAACGGTATGGTTCTGGAGGACGAAATCCCCGATGCCGTTACGTTACTCCGGGCTTCTCCTGGCTACGGTGCTGGTGGCTCCACACCTGACCGTGTACGACCTGGTGATCCTGGCGCCCGCGATGCTCCTACCGGGGAATTGGGCGCTGGCGAATCCAGCGCACCGCTGGTCTCCAGCGATGCGGGTGTTGCTCTATCTTTCGTATGCGCTGCCTTTGCTGGGCGTGGTGACCCAGGTGACGCACGTACAGCTCTCCGTGGTGGCGTTCGCGGCGATGGCGTGGGTGGTAGCTCAGCTGGTGGTGGAAGAGCACAAGCGGGCCGCAATCAGCAGCTAGAGCCGGACTGCGGGGTCAATCCATCGCGCACGAGCCCGGCCCGCGGGGGTCGCCACAAGTGCCGCAGGGAGCAGCGGCGGGACGGGAACGGGCGTGCGTCTTGCTCGCTCCCACGGAGAACACGGAGAGTTGCTGCTCCAGGCCTACGCTGTGGCAGGACGGGCACTCCGGCTTCTGCGCACCATACACCACGGCTTCGAAGCGCTGGCGGCATTGCTTGCACACGTACTCGAAGATGGGCACGATCAGACCTCAGCAAGAACATAGCATTGGCGGCGCGCGGTTCGCAACGCGCCGGTAGAATGAAACCCCAGACGATGCCCCCCGCCTTCGCTCCCAGCCACCCCTTTCATCCACGACTTGGCCTTGCGGGGCCGCACCGGCAGACCATCGCGGCGACCTTCTTGCCGCGACGATACCGGCTGCCGCCTCCTGAGGAGCGGCGGTTCAAAGTGGAGGAGGGCTCGGAGGTCTTATGCCATTGCCACTGGCAGGCGGACCGGCATGCGGCCCTGACCGTGGTGCTGGTGCACGGCCTGGAGGGATCGAGCGACTCGCAGTACGTTCTGGGCACGGCGGCCAAGGCGTGGGCCGCGGGCATGAACGTGGTGCGAATGAACCAGCGCAACTGCGGCGGTTCCGAGCGGCTGACGCCCACGCTCTACCACTCCGGGCTCTCGGGCGACATGGGCGCCGTCGCACGGGCGCTGATTGCCGAGGGCCTGCTGCGCCTCGCGCTGGTCGGATTCTCCATGGGCGGCAACCTGGTGACGAAGCTCGCGGGCGAGTGGGGAGACGGCGCTCCTCCGGAGGTGCTCGCGTTCGCTGCCGTATCTCCGTCCATGGACCTGGCTGCGGCGGCCGACGCCATTCATCTGCCCGAGAACCGGCTCTACGAGTGGAATTTCCTCCGGGGACTGGAGCGGCGCATCCGTCTGAAGGTGCGCCTGTTCCCGGGCCGCTATGCGCGGGAGAGCCTCCGCTGGATGCGCAGCGTGCGCGAGTTCGACGACCAGGTAACAGCGCGCTACAGTGGCTTCCGTGACGCTGACGACTACTACGAGCGTTCTTCCGCCTCCCGCGTGGTAGACCGCATCGCCCGGCCTACGCTGATCGTTCATTCCGATGACGATCCGTTCATCCCCTTGCTGCCGCTGACCCGCGTGCACATCCGGGCCAATCCCAACATCACCTTCCTGGAAACGCGGCGTGGCGGACACTGTGCGTTCCTGGCGCCGGCGGGGGATTACGACGGCCGCTGGGCGGAGCAGACTGTGGTGGAGTTCCTGAGCGCGCAGTTTTCGTCGGCATCATCCCCTGTCAATTTCCCGGAAAAAGTGCAACCATAAACCCGTGCAAGCCGATGCTTCCGTCGAACTGGGACGCGAGGACGATGTCCTGGAGGTTCCCTGGGCGTCTGCCGACGGACGGGTGCGCTACTACGACCTGAAGCGCCAGCCCGAACTGCTGCTGAATATCGATGAAGCGCACCACCATCGTGAACTGGGTGAGTTCCTGGCCTCCATCAATTCCCCCAACTCGATCCTGGAGACCGCCAAGTGCGACACCTGGCTGAGCAATGAGCTCAGCGAAGAGGAAGCCATCTACGGCGTGGGTTGGAAGTTCGGCTCCTACATTGACCTGATTTTTGCCGACCCCGCGCCGCGGTTCGTTTTCGAGGCCCATGAGGACTTTGCCGACCGCGCCTCGCGGCTGCTGCACCGCGTGCCCGAAATACCGTCGGCGGCAGAGTTCATCGTGCGCCGTTGTTACTATCACGGCGAGCAGCCGGGTGAGCCGCCGCGGGAGGGCTTCTGCATTACTTTCTATCTCTACGGATATGGCGACGATGAGAGCGACGCCCGGCGGCGCTGGGGCATCGCGCTGAAAGTCATCGAAAACGCGCTCCTGCAACTCTCGGCCATGCAGCGCAGGGAGTTGGCGGGCGGGTAGCGCGAGCGGATTTGCGATCAGTCGGTGGTATTCGAGGTCGACTCGGCGCGCGCCAGAACAGTGTTGCGGTCCGGTAACCGGGGCAGGAACTTATCCCGGAGAGCGACGAACTCTTCCCAATCGCTCTTCGCGACCGGTTCGGCCGGCGGCAGTCGCAGTGCTTCGAAGTTGCGGTACTGGCCGTGCTGCGTAATGCGGAAGTCCAGGTGCGGGCCGGTGGCAAGGCCAGTGGCGCCCACCAGGCCGATCACCTGGCCCTGGTGCACGACGGCGCCGCGGCGCACCAGGATGCGCGAGAGATGCAGGTACATGGTTTCGTAACCGTTGGGGTGATGCAAGCGGACGCCATTGCCGCCTCCTCCCATCCATCCTGCCGCGACCACGCGCCCTTCGCCGATGGCTTGTACGGGAGTGCCGCGCGGCGCTCCGTAGTCCGTTCCCAGATGTGGTCGATAGCGCTTGAGAATGGGATGGAAACGGCTGCGGCTGAAGCGTGAGGTCACCGGGGCCGCGAACTTCAGGGGTGACCGAAGGAAAGCCTTCTTCAGCGACTTGCCGTCGGGCGCGTAGTAGGCCGGCTGCCCGGCGGGATCGCGGAACAGCAACGCCTGGTAAGGATTGCCGGTGTTGTTGTATTCCGCCGCCAGGATCTTGCCGTAGCGCCACTCGCCGCGAGCCGTCTTTCGCTCAATGACCACGCTGAAGGTGTCACCCGGCTGGGGATCGGTGTAAAAATCGAGGTCCCAGCCGAAGATGTCGGCCAGCTCGAGGGCCAGCTCCGGCCGCTCTCCGGCATCGAGGACGGCATTGAACAAAGAATCCTGAATCACGCCCGTGACCGTGGTGACTTCGGTGAGAAAGGGAATCTCATCCACCTGGGCGCGGAAGTCGTCGCCCGCGCGCAACACGCGCAGCTCGTGCTCCGGGTCGATGCGGTAGCGCACGGCGCGCACATCGCCCTCGACCGATTCTCCGACCCCCAGCGCGCTCCCGGCGCGCACCCGCCGCAGGTCATAGACCTGGCTGGCGGCGGCCACGATGCCGGCCACGGTGGCGCGCTCCAACCCGGCATCGGCCAGCGTTTCCGCGAACGTACCGCCGCGGGGAACGGCCAGTTCGCGGAACAGGACCAGATGCGCCTGCATCCGCACGGCCTGCTCCTGTGCCAGGCGCACTTCGCGGGCGAACTGTTCGTCAACGCGCTCCAGCTCGCGGAAGCTGTAGGTCAGCGCTCCCGAGCCCAGCAAGGCCAGTGGCAGGACAAGCGAGAAAAATCGTCGGCGCAACACTCCTCCGGCTCTTCCGGTCGTTGGTCTTTCCTTAGCAGGCCGCTCAGGATAACGCAGGCCCAGAGGATCGCCCAAGTGCCTTGTATGGGTCGCTCATTTCATGTGGGACGAAGCGCCCGGAGCTAGGTTGCGAACGGGCTCCTGGCGCCGATGAACTCGACGCCTACCTCGCGACCATCCTGGTAGACGACGTGTACTTCCAGCGTGTGGCTGGTATGGGTCTGCGGCTCGACCACGGTGATGCGCAGTCTGCGCCCGGTGGGAAAATCCGCGACCGCGAGGCCGGCCGCCAGCTCGAACGCCATGCCACCGCCGCCCGCCATCACAACCTTCCCCAGTTCGCGGCCGCTTTCATCGACCGCATACGCGTCTCCGGGAATGGTGTGCCGCTCAAAACGCCGGCGCTCTTTATCGCCCAGGATCTGCCTCCCGACGGCGGTTCATTTTCCCAGCACCATCTTGGCGATGGTCTGTAGCTGCATGTTCGACGTGCCTTCGTAGATCTTGCCGATCTTCGAGTCCCGCCAGTACTTCTCTACCGGGTAGTCCTTGGTGAAGCCGTAGCCGCCATAGATCTCGACCGCCATCGAAGTTACCCGCTCCGCGACCTGGGAAGCGAACAGCTTGGTCATGGCGGCTTCCTTGACGAAGCTCATGCCGGCATCCTTCATGCGGGCGGCGTTGTAGACCATCAGGCGCGCCGCCTCGATGTCGGTAGCCATCTGCGCGAGCTGGAACTGCAGGCCCTGGAATTCGGCGATGGCCTTGCCGAATTGCTGGCGCTCCTGGGCGTACTTCACGGCGTATTCCCAGGCGCCGCGGGCCACGCCCACCATCTGCGCGCCGATGCCGATGCGGCCTTCGTTCAGCGTCTCGATCGCGACCTTATAGCCCAAGCCGATCGGTCCGAGCACGTTGTCGCCCGGAACGGTGCAGCCGTCGAGGATCAGCTCGCAGGTGCTCGAGGCGCGGATCCCGAGCTTGTCCTCGTGGCGCCCGATCGAGAAGCCGGGCGCCGCGCGCTCGACCAGGAAGCAGGTGATGCCGCGATGGCCGGCCGCCGGGTCGACGGTCGCGAACACCAGGAACAGGCCGGCC
>DATIGQ010000121.1 GCA_035454605.1 Terriglobales bacterium | reverse complement strand
GGCCTGCTGCGCGACCTGCCGCGCATCCGCCAGATCTTCGAGCGCGTGCGTGCCGCCGTCCGGATCCCTTTCACGGTGAAGTTCCGCGCCGGCTGGAATGATCAGGAGATCGTGTGCGTCGAACTGGCCCGCATGGCGGAGGACTGCGGCCTGAACGCCGTCGCCCTCCATGCCCGCACCCGCGAGCAGGGCTACGCCGGCAACGCCCGCTGGGAGTGGATCGCGTCCGTCAAGCACGCCATCGGCATCCCGGTGATCGGCAACGGCGACATCCGCACTCCCCAGGACGCCGCCGCCATGGTCGCCCAGACCGGCTGTGACGCGGTCATGATCGGCCGCACCGCCGCCTCCAATCCGTGGATCTTCCGCCAGATTGCGCAGTACGCGGCCACAGGCGCCTACGATCAGCCCACCGACGCCGACCGCTACCAGATGATCCGCACCTACTTCCGCATGCTCATCGACGAGCAGATGCCCGGCGCCGAAGGCAAGATGAAGCAGTTCGTCTCCTGGTTTACCCACGGCGTGGCCGGCGGCAGCGCCTTGCGCAAGGCTGTCTACGAATCCCGCACCGAGCAGCAGATCCTGGAGCGCGTGGAAGTCTTCTTCGAGAGTTTGCTCGCTCAACCGACGCCCTCCGCCTGACGTTCGGCCCTGACGGTGCCCCGAGTCTGCGCCATGCTTTTCGGCGCAGACGTGGGATTACGGTCGTGCAAGACGCGGGTCCCACGTCTACCAGTGAATCCTCGACGGTGCCCCACGTTCGCGCCGTGCTCTTCGGCGATAACGTGGGTTTAGAATTCTGTCTGCGTCAAGACCTTGACCGGCAAGCTCTACTGACGGGGCACGGGCGCGACCGCCCCCCGCCGCCACCTTCATCTCCACCCGTGCAAGAGAAGGAATCAGCCGACGAGGACAGATCGAGGCAATAGGAATCATCGCTTATGAGACGCTTCCCACTTTATGTTGCAAGCAGCGCAAACGTGTTCGCCTTCCTTGGTTCCTGGACGCTGGCCGCACTGTTCTTTGAATCCCGAGGTACACGCTTGCTTGTGATCATCCTCGTCATGGTTCTCGTGAATGCGGCTCTCCTACATGGACATCGGTCTGGAACTCGGGAGCGAAGACTCCGAGAAAAGAAGCAAGCACAAGAGCGACGAAGTCGGTGATCCGTTCCGGTCCGGGCTACCCCACGCGGGCTGCCCCACCCTTATCGTTCCCTTTGTTGGAGCGATAGGGTGGGAGATGATTCAGTTCGCTCCATACGTCTTGAGATATTTCATCCCCGTATCGCACATGAGGGTGACGACCGTCGCGGTCGGTCCCAGTTGTTCGGCCAATCGCAACGCGGCGAGGACGTTGCCCCCGGTAGAAGTTCCAGCAAAAAGCCCTTCTTCCCGGGCCAGTCGCAGGGCCATGGCCGTGGCTTCTTCCGTGGAGACCCGCTCGATTTGATCCGCAATGCCTTTCTGCCACAGCGGCACCACAAAACCCGCTCCCACCCCGTCGATCTTGTGGGCGCCGGGCCGGCCGCCGGAGAGAACCGGAGACTCCGCGGGCTCCACGGCCACCACCCGGATCTGTCCCCTATGGCGGCGCAGGCCCTCGGCGATGCCCCGCAGCGACGCCGAGGTTCCCACGCTCTGCACAAAACCATCGATCTGCCCGCCGGTCTGAGTCCAGATCTCCTCCGCCATCTTGTGATAGGCGGCTAGCTGGTCGGTGTTCTTCAATTGATCGGTCCAGAAGCCCCCGGTTTTTTCCCTGATGATGCGGGCAGCTTCGATCATGTCCCGGGTGAGTTTCTCCGTCATGCCTCCGCCCTCGCTGGGAATGATTTGGAGTTGCGCCCCCAGGATTCTCATGTGGTCGAGCTTTTCCTTGGAAAAAGCATCCGAACTCACGACGTGCAACGGGTATCCCTTTACCGCGCAGACCAGCGACAGCGACACGCCGGTGCTGCCGCCGGTGTATTCCACTACCGAACCGCCGTCCTTTAGGCGGCCGTCCGCCTCCGCCGCCTCGATCATGGCCAGCGCCATTCGGTCCTTCATGCTACCGGTGGGGTTCTCGGCCTCCAGCTTCAGCAGGATGCGGGCGCCGTTCGCGGGCACGACCTTGCGCAAGGCCACCAAAGACGTGTTGCCGATGCAATCCAGGATGTCCCGCCGCAACCCGTTCATGCTGTCCCTTGGCGCGCGGCTAGGTGGTGACCGGCCGGGCCACGATGCCGCCCGCATCGTCCGCTTCCAGGTAGGCCCAGGGCGTTGCCGGATCGTGGGTGAAGACCATCAGCCAGCGCTCCGGGATAGCTTCGGCGTAGACGCGCCTCTTGTTGGCGATGGTCTCCAGTGGATAGAGGTCGTAGCCCAGTATCCATGTCGGCTTTAGATGATGGGTGGTGGGGATGAGGTCCGAAATGTAGCAGGCCCGTCGCCCGCCGCTCTCGACCATCACTGCCTGCATGTGCTGGGTGTGGCCGGGGAGCACGCGGACCGAGATTCCGGGCACAATCTCGTGGTCACCGAGGAGCAAGCGCATCTGCCCGCTCGCAACCAAGGGGTCGTAGTTGGGGCTGATGTAGCTCACGCGGTCGCGCTCGTGCTGCTCGTGCGCGCGCTCCAGTTCGCCCTGCTGCACGTAGTAGGTGGCGCGCGGGAACGTGGCCACGGGCTGGCCGTCGCGCAGCACCGTGTTCCAGCCGCAATGGTCGAAGTGCAGATGGGTGTTGATGACGATATCGATGTCATCGGGCGCGACGCCCGCAGCGGCCAGGCTCTCGAGCAGCAGGGGCTGGTGCGCGTAGATGCGCTGCAGCTTCTCCCCGAGCTTGTTCCCGGCGCCGGTCTCGATGAGCACGGTGTGCTCGCCGGTGCGAACCAGCAGCGAGTTCAGTCCGGGACGGATGCGGTTCTGCTCGTCGGCCGGCCACTTGCGCTGCCACAGGGTCTTGGGGACAACGCCGAAGAAAGCGCCCCCATCGGCGTAGTACGAGCCGTCGGAAAGCACCGCCAGCTCGAAATCCCCCAGCGTGAGCCGGGGTGGCGGCGCAGTTTTTTCCCTAGAGGCGGTCACGAATCGCTCGAGGTGCGAGGCGTTGCAGAGACGCGGGTAACGCGCCCGAGTTTCAGTGTACACCGCGCTGGTAGCGGGGACGGACCGGCACCGAGCCTGGTTGGCGGTGGTACAATGGCGCAGTATTTTCCCGCCCGGTGCCATGCATCCTGACCTTTCCAACCTGATTGCCCTTCAAGAAGCCGACCGGGAGATTGCCCGCCTGAACGCTGAGATCCAGGCCTTGCCGCTGCGCGTGGCGGCCATCGAGGAGAAGCTCTCGCACACCCGCGGCGAGATCGAAAACGCCAAGGCGGCGCTGGCGGCCAACCAGAAAGAGCGGAAACACCAGGAAAGCGAGATCCAGGACCAGCGGACGAAGATCTCCAAATACCGCGAGCAATCGCTGGCGGTGAAGACCAACGAGCAGTACAAGGCTCTCATGCACGAGATCGAGTACGCCGAGAGCCACATCCGCGCCGCCGAAGACAAGATCCTGGAAGGAATGGTTCAGGCGGACGCGCACGAGGCGACCCTCAAGGCGGCCGAGGCGGAGCTCAAAGAAGAAACCGCCGAGATCGAAAAGGAGAAAGCCGAAGCCCGGGCACGCACCGCCGAAGACGAGGCTTTGCTCCGTGAATGGACGGCCAAGCGTGACGCGCTGCGCGGCCAGATCACCCCGGACGTGGTGGAGCACTACGACCGCGTCCTCAAGCTGCGCAAGACCAGCGCCATTACCGAAGCCATCGCGCACCAGTGCGGCGAGTGCCACGTACTGCTGCGTCCGCAGACCTACAACGAAGTGCGGCGCAACGACTCCATCGTGACCTGCGACTCCTGCGGCCGCATCCTGTACTACGATCCCTCCCATGAGCCGCCACCGGAGCCCAGCCGTTCGCGCAAGCGGGCCGTTGCCGTTCTGGAAGAGGAGGAAGCGGAACCCGAGGGACCGGTGAGCGAAGCTGGACCCTCGACGGCCCGGGGCGCTTGAGGCAGCGGCGCACTCGGTCCAGAAAACGAGAGCTGCCCAAAAGGAGTACTGCGATGCGCCGCTCAATCCTGTTGCTTTTCCTATTATCGCTCGGTCTCGCCGCGCAAGCCTCCGCGCAGGCGCGCCAGTTCGGTACCACTGGGGCCTCGGTCCGGGTACAGGTCACGTTCACGGACGACCGTCCGGCAAGCGCCCGCTTGAAGGTGGAACTGGTCACCTCGGGGTCCGAGGTCCAGTTGAACACCGCCTTCACTGACGACAACGGAGTCTGCGAGTTCGGCGGAGTCCGGCCGGGCACGTACCGGGTCCGCGTCAGCGGCATCGGGATTCGCGAAACTGTAGGCCGTGTCTTCTCCATCAGTCGCGGGCAAGCAACTCACTTCGAGTATCTCCCGGTGGAGCGCGTGGGCGAAAACGAGGTTACGCAAACGAGTACTACGGCCACGGTGGCCGCCGCCGACCTCAACGTCCCCGGCAAGGCCCGCAAGGAGTACGAAAAGGGCGGCGAGGCGATGGAGAAAGGGAACTGGGAAGGGGCCCGAGTGCGGTTCGAAGAAGCCATCCGCCTCTATCCCCAGTATGCGGCCGCACACAACGACCTGGGCGTGGTGTACATGAACACCGGCCAGACGGAAAAGGGTCGGGAAATGTTCGAAACGGCGGTCCGGCTCAACGACCGCTATGCCCGCGCCTATCGAAACCTGGGCATCCTGCACTTCCACGAGAAAAGTTATCCGATGGCCGAGACGAGTTTGCAGAAGGCTCTCGCCGGCGATCCCCTGGACGTGCAGACGCTCACCATGCTGGCGCAGGTGCAGCTGCTGCTGCACAAGCCGCTGGAAGCGGCGACGACGGCGACCAGGGTGCACGACTTGCCCCACGAGCAATTCGTTGCCTGCCACCTCATCGCGGCGCGCGCCTATGAGCTCCTGAACAAGGAGACCGACGCCATGGCCGAGTACACCATCTTCCTGAAGGAGTCTCCCCAGAACCCCAACGCGCCCAAGGTGCGGGCCGCTCTCGATGCCTTGAAGGCCCGGACGCACTGACGCGCGCCGATTCCAGCCCGTCCGTGGTGGTGAGCGCGCGCGGCGCCACCCGGCTGGCGGGCGGCCATCCCTGGGTTTATCGGTCGGACGTAGTCTCGGCGCAGGCTTCCGCCGGCGATCTGGTCGCGGTTCACGACCGGCGCGGCCGCCGGCTCGGTACCGCCTTCTACAGCAACGCCTCCGAGATCGCGCTGCGGCTTCTTTCCGCTCGCGCCGTATCCGAGGGCGACCTTGCCGCCCTGCTGAAGCGGCGCATCGAGCAGGCCATCGCCCACCGGCGGCAGGTGGTGCGTGACAGTGACGCCTGCCGCCTGGTGTTCAGCGAGGCGGATTCCCTACCCGGGCTCATCGTCGATCGCTACCACGACGTGCTTTCGCTGCAAGCCCTGACGCAGGCCATGGATCGCGAACCGGTGCGGCAGACAGTGCTTGAGACGCTACTAGAGCAGACGACGCCCGCCGGCATCGTGGAGCGGGTGGAGCCCCGCATTCGCCAGTTGGAGAAGCTTCCACCGGCGGCCGACCGGTTGCTGGCCGGCGGAAAGACCGCGACCGCGTTCACCATGAATGGCGTGCGCTTCCACTATGACGGGCTTGCCGGCCAGAAGACCGGCGCGTTCCTCGATCAGCGCGAGAACTACGCCGCAGCCGGAACCTACGCGCACGGGGACGCGCTGGACGTGTTCTGCTACCAGGGCGGGTTCGCGCTGCATCTTGCGCCGTCGTGCCGCAGCGTCACCGGCGTGGACAGTTCGCGTCCCGCGCTGGAAGTTGCGGAACGCAATGCGACTCTTAATCGGGCCGAGGGACGGCCGGAGATCGAGTGGATCGAGGCCAACGCCTTTGACTTGCTCAAGGACTATGCTGCGGCGGGCCGCCAGTTCGACACCATCGTGCTCGATCCCCCGGCCTTTGCGCGCTCCCGCCGCAGCCTGCCCACCGCCCTGCGCGGCTACAAGGAGATCAATCTGCGCGCGCTGAAGATGCTGCGTGCGGGCGGAATCCTGGTGACCTGCTCTTGCAGCTACCACGTGAGCGAGGCCGAGTTCCTCGAAATGCTGCGCGCCGCCGCAGGCGACGCTCGCAGAGCCGTTCGCGTCCTGGAACGGAGGGGCCAAGCCAAGGATCACCCAATCGCACTTTCTGTCCCGGAGACGGCCTATCTAAAGTGCTTGATTCTATCAGTAAGCGATTGAAAAATAACGGTAAACTAGACTTGACAGGAACGCGCTAAGATTTTATTATTTAATACGACTCATGACGAGGCCGGGTTCGGTCTCGAGAACATCAAAGATACCTTTTGGAGGAACCAAGGCTATGACACTACTCACCCGTTGGGACCCGTTTCGTGAGCTGACCACCCTGCAGGACCGGATGAACCGGCTCTTCCAGGAGACCCCCCTGCCCAGCGACGAGGCCCTGATGACGACCGGTTTCGTTCCTGCGGTAGACGTCTACGAGGATGAGCAGGCCATCACGGTGAAGATGGAGATTCCGGGCATCGAGATGAAGGACCTGGATGTGCGCCTGGAGAACAACACCTTGACCGTGAAGGGCGAGCGCAAGTTCGAGAAGGAGGAGAAGGAAGAGAACTTCCATCGCATCGAGCGGCGTTACGGGGCCTTCAGCCGCAGCTTCACGCTGCCCAACACCATCGAGTCGGAAGGTGTGGTAGCGGACTGCGAGAACGGCTTGCTGAAGATCCGGCTGCCCAAGAAGGCCGAAGCCAAGCCCAAGCAGATCAAGGTGCAGGTCGGCCAGAAGACGCTCGAGCCCAAGGGCCGGGCCGCCTAAGACCCGGAACGTAAACAACACCGGCGGGGGTTCGGAGAAATGACCGGCTCCCGCCTTTTCGTTGTAGAAATGCCTGACTTCCGAATAGCGAGACGAACATGAGCATCCGTTGGGACAAGCTGACCATCAAGGCGCAGGAAGCGGTGCGCACGGCGAATGACCTGGCTGCGCAACTGGGCAATCCGGAGATCCTGCCCGTGCACCTGCTGGCGGCGCTGGTCGAAGACCGCGAGGGCATCGTGGTGCCGGTGCTGGAGAAGATCGGCGTGAACGCGCAGACCGTCGCCATGGAAGCGCGGCGTCAAGCTGAAGGCCTGCCCAAGCTTTCCGGGTCGGGCGCGCGGCAGCCCAGCCTTTCGGATGCACTGGCGCAGACCATCGAGCGCGCCTTCAAGGAAGCGCAGCAGTTCAAGGACGAGTATGTTTCGACCGAACACTTGCTGCTCAGCCTGGCGGAGGCCAAAGGGGACGCCGCGCAGGCGACCCTGGCGAGCCAGGGCGCGACGCGCGAAGCCATCCTCAAGGCGCTGGCCACGGTACGGGGCTCGCAGACCGTGACCGACCCCAACCCCGAAGCCAAGTACCAGGCGCTGGAGCGCTACGCGCGCGACCTGACGGACCTGGCGCGCCGCGGCAAGCTGGACCCGGTGATCGGGCGCGATGACGAGATCCGCCGCGTGGTGCAGGTGCTTTCCCGCCGCACCAAGAACAACCCGGTGCTGATCGGGGAGCCGGGCGTGGGCAAGACGGCCATCGTCGAGGGCCTGGCGCAGCGCATCGTCTCCGGCGACGTGCCGGAGGCGCTGAAGTCGAAGCGCGTGGTGGCGCTCGACCTGGGCGCCATGGTGGCGGGCGCCAAGTACCGCGGCGAATTCGAAGACCGCTTGAAGGCGGTGCTCAAGGAGATCGAGGAATCCGAGGGGCAGATCATCCTGTTCATCGACGAGCTGCACACCCTCGTCGGCGCGGGCGCGGCCGAAGGAGCCATCGATGCCTCCAACATGCTGAAGCCGGCGCTGGCTCGCGGCGAGTTGCGCGCCATCGGGGCCACCACGCTGAACGAGTACCGCAAACACATCGAGAAGGATGCGGCGCTGGAACGCCGCTTCCAGATCGTATTCGTGGGCGAGCCCAACGTCACCGACACCATCGCCATCCTGCGCGGGCTGAAGGAGCGCTACGAAGTGCACCACGGAGTGCGCATCAAGGACTCCGCCATTGTGGCCGCGGCCACGCTCTCGCACCGCTACATCTCCGACCGCTTCCTGCCCGACAAGGCCATCGACCTGATCGACGAGGCCGCAGCGTCGCTGCGCATCGAAATCGACTCCATGCCGGTGGAGATCGACCAACTGGAACGTCGCGCCACGCAACTGGAGATCGAGCGCCAGGCCCTGAAGAAAGAGAGCGATCCCAACTCGCGCGAGCGGCTGGCCGCCGTAGAAAAGGAGCTGGCCAACGTGCGCGAACGGGCGGATGCGCTCAAGGTGCGCTGGAAGAAGGAGAAGGAGCAGATCGGCCGCATCCGCGGGCTGAAGGAGCGGATCGAGAAGCTGAAGCTGGAAGAGCAGCAGGCCGAGCGCAAGGGCGACCTGGAGCGCGTGGCCGCGATCCGTTATGGGGAGCTGCGGCAGGCGGAGAACGAACTGGCGCGGCTGAGCGAGGAAGAGTCCAAAGCGGCTTCCCGCATGCTGAAAGAAGAAGTGGACGAAGAGGATGTGGCGCGCATCGTCTCCAAGTGGACCGGCATCCCGGTCTCCAAGATGCTGGAGGGCGAGGTGCACAAGCTGATCCAGATGGAGGAGCGGCTGCGCCAGCGGGTCATCGGGCAGGAGGCGGCGCTGGAGCGGGTGGCCAACGCCATCCGGCGGTCGCGGGCGGGGCTGAGCGACCCGCGGCGGCCGATCGGCTCGTTCATCTTCCTGGGGCCTACCGGCGTGGGCAAGACCGAGTTGGCGCGCGCGCTGGCCGAATTCCTGTTCGACGATGAGCACGCCCTGGTGCGCATCGACATGTCCGAATACATGGAGAAGCATGCGGTGGCGCGGCTGATCGGCGCGCCCCCGGGGTATGTAGGCTACGAAGAGGGCGGGCAGTTGACCGAGCACGTACGCCGGCGCCCCTACGCGGTGGTGCTGTTCGACGAAATTGAGAAGGCGCACCCGGATGTGTTCAACATCCTGCTGCAGATCATGGATGACGGCCGCCTGACCGACGGCAAGGGTCGGACCGTGGACTTCAAGAACGCGGTGCTGATCATGACGTCGAACATCGGGTCCGCTTATCTCCAGGCTTCGGCGCTGCAGACACCCGAGGACTTCGAAGAGGCGCGCCGCCAGGTGATGAACGCCATGCAGGCGCACTTCAAGCCCGAGTTCCTGAATCGCGTGGATGACATCGTCCTGTTCAACCCGTTGGGCAAGGAACAGCTCACCAAGATCATCGACCTGCGCCTGGAGGACCTGCGGCGACTGCTGGCCGACCGCAAGATCTCACTGGAACTCACCGACGCCGCGCGCGAACTGCTGTTCGCCGAAGGCTACGACGCCAACTACGGCGCCCGGCCGCTGAAGCGCGCCATCCAGCGGCTGATCCAGGATCCGCTGGCGCTCAAGATCCTGGATGGTGAAGTGTTGCACGGGGATCACGTGGTAGTGGATGCCGATGCCAAAGCGCCGAAAATGACCTTCGAGGTGGAGCGGGCGCGGGCCAAGCAGCGGCGGACGGCGTAGCACTAACACTCAGGCCAAGTCGAACAGCAGAACCTCGGCGTCGCTCTCTGCGCGAATATTCAGCTTCTTTTCTTCGCTGACGGCGGCGCCGTCGCCCTGACTGAGCGGCTTGCCGTTGAGCGTCACCGCACCTCGGGCGACCTGCAGCCAGGCGTGACGGCCGGGGCCGAGCGCGTGCTCGACCTCGCGGCCGGGCTCGAGCACGGCAGCGTACAGGGTCACGTCCTGATGGATGGTGACGGCTCCGTCGCGGCCGTCGCGTGCGGCGATGGGCCGCAGGCGGCCGCGCTTTTCCTCCGCCGGAAACTCCTTCTGCTCATAGCCGGGCTCGATATTGCGTTTCTCCGGGCGGATCCATATCTGCAGCAGGTGAACGGGTTCGGTCTTCGAGGCGTTGAACTCGCTGTGCAGGATGCCCGAGCCGGCGCTCATGCGTTGGCCGTCGCCGGGCCGGATGATCGAGCCGTTGCCCAGGCTATCTTTGTGCTGGAGCGCGCCCTCGAGCACGTAGGTGACGATCTCCATGTCGCGGTGCGGGTGGGTGGGAAAGCCGGCACCGGGCGCAACGAAGTCTTCGTTGATCACGCGCAACGTGCGGAAGCCCATGTGCTCCGGGTCGTGATAGCTGTCGAAAGAAAAGGTGTGCCAGGTATCGAGCCAGCCGTGGTTGGCGTGGCCACGCTCGGCGGCGGGACGAAGTTGGATCATGAGTGCCTCCGGGATGTTCGATGCCGGCAGGGGGCGGAACGACTCAGGTGAGCGGGCCGTGACCCGCTAGTCCTTCTTCTTGTGATGGTGCTTCTTGGGCTCGGGCTTTTCGGCCTTGGGCTTTGCTTCGGCTTTCTCTTCGCCCGCGGATTCCGGCTTGTCGCCTCCGCCTTCGGCGGCTTTGGCTGTGCTTTTGCGCGCGTAGTCGGTGACGTACCAGCCGCTGCCCTTGAATTGCACGGCGGGCGCAGAAATTACCCGCTCTAGGGTGCCGCCACATTCCGGACACTTCCTCAGAATAGGGTCGGAGAATTTCTGGATACGCTCGAAGCGATGACTGCATTTCTTGCATTGATATTCGTAAAGGGGCACCGAGTTCCTCGCGACGTGGTGTTGATTCTACCAATTCGCCGACCGGCACACGGGTGATAGACTGCGCGCCATGACGCCGGCGCGAGGGACGCTGTACGTGGTGGCCACGCCCATCGGGAACCTGGACGACATCACCCTGCGCGCCCTGCGCATCCTGAAGGAAGCCGACCTCATCGCCTGCGAGGACACGCGCCAGACACGCAAGCTGCTCGATCACTACGGCATCGCGAAGCGCACGGTCAGCTACCACGAGCACAACGAGGCGGAACGCGCGCGCGCACTGGTAGGCGAACTGGAACACGGAGTGACGGTGGCGCTGGTTTCCGATGCGGGCATGCCGGGAATCTCGGATCCAGGGTACCGGGTGGTATCGCTGGCGGCCGAGCGCGGCATCGCGGTGGTACCGGTGCCGGGAGCCGCGGCGTTCGTGGCGGCACTGGCGGCCTCGGGTCTGCCGACAGATTCGTTTCGCTTTGGCGGATTCCTGCCGGCGAAAGCGGGTGCGCGGCGCGATGCGCTGGCTCAGATCCGTGAGTCAACAAATACGGAGATCTTCTACGAGGCTCCACACCGGCTGCTGGAAGCCCTGGAAGACGTGGTGGAGCTGCTGGGCAACAATCGTCCGGTTGTCGTAGCGCGCGAACTAACCAAGCTGCACGAGGAGTTTCTTCGTGGGCCGGCAGGCAAGCTGCTGGGGGAGCTACGGGACCGCCCCATCAAGGGCGAGTGCACGCTGCTGATCGGCAAAGCGGAAGCGGGCGCAGCCGCAGAAAAGCAGGAACCAGAGATCGCGGCGCGGCTTCGCCAAGTGATGGCCGAGCGGAAATTGGACGAGAAGTCGGCACTGAAGATGGTGGCCAAGGAACTCGGCCTTTCACGCAGCGAGGCGTACCGGCGACTGCAACGGGCGAGACGCTAGGGCAGGCTGCGCCGACCTGTGTCCTCAGATCCAGCGTTTCTTGCGCAGGTAGATCAGCACCACCACGGTGGAAAGCGCCATGACACCGGTGGCAAACCAAGCCCCGTAAGGATGGTCGGCCCAGGGCAGGCGCAGGTTCATGCCGAAGAAGCCGGTGATGATGACCAGCGGCAGGGCAATGGTGCCGTAGAGGGTCATCACCTTCATGGCTTCGTTGGTGCGGTTGGCGATGGCGGACAGATAGATGTCGAGCGAGCCGGTGAGCAGGTCGCGCTGGCTCTCGATGGCGTCGAGAGTCCGGACCAGGTGGTCGTAGACGTCGCGGAAGTAGGCGTCGAGGTCGTCGCCCACCAGGCCGTGCTCGCGCCGAACGATGGCATTGGCGACTTCGCGCATGCCTCCGACCACGCGCCGGAATTCCACCAGCTTGCGTTTCAGCGTGAAGATGCGGCGAAGCACAGGAGGCTCGGGGCGGCGCAACACCTCGGATTCGATGGCCTCGGTGGCATCGGAGACCTCGTCGAGCAGGGGAAAGTACTCATCCACGATGGCGTCGGTGAGCAGATAGAAGAGCACGTCGAGGCGGCCGCCCTGCTTGCGATCCTGCGCCCGGCGGCGAACGCGGTCAATCAACGCGCATTCGCCGTCGTGCACGGTGATGAGGAAGTCCTTGGCCAGGAAAACATCGAAGTCGTCAAAGTTAGCCTTGCGGCGCGGACGCAGATTCTTGAGCACGGTGAAAATGTAGCTCTCATACGCTTCGGTCTTGGCGCGCTGGCCGCGGTGGCGGCAGTCCTCGATCTGCAGCTCGTGCAGGCCGAAGCGCGCGGCCAGCTCGTCGAGCGCCGGCGAGTTGGGATCGTCGACGTCGAACCAGTTCAAACCCTCGATCGGCTGCAATGCCTGGCCCATGGTGGCGGCAGGGCGCGGCAGACACACGCGCCGGGCGTCTAGAAGAGTGTCTCCAAGCGCAGCACTGCGCGCCTAGTATGAAGTTGGATACTTGGGGGCTACGCGCGCTTTTTGCCCGCGGCGGTCGCCGGCTCTACCGCCTGCCAGGGACGCTTGGGACGCTGCGGTTCGGGCTGGTCGCGGTCGGTGACACGGTCATAGACGTAGCGGTCACTCACCGTGCCCAGCGACTCGTTGTACAGGCTGGTTGCGCCGGTGGCTTCTCGGAGCTCCTCGGTGAAGGCATGCAGCGCCTCGAGGTGGTCCGCGGTGGCCGGCACTTCGGTGCGCGAAGTCTTGAGGAACTTCTGGTAGCCGCGGTCGACGAGCTTCGAGATCTCGCCGCCCACCAGGTAGCCGGGCTTGGCAAAGATGCGTACGCCCTCGTGTTCATCCTTCTCGAGGGCGGCGGAACAGTTCAGCTTCTTGACGAAGACGCGGTGGGAGGTCGCCGGCGCTTCCAGCACTTCAAAGCCGTGCTCGCGCAGCCAGGCCAGCGCCTCTTCGTAGTTTCGTGTTGCCAGTTGCTTGCTCATTACTGATTTGGATGCTCCGTTTGCTGAAAGGTCACCGAACCAGCCAAGCCGTCCGGGGGAGCGGAAAGAAGGCGACGGGCGCTTCGGGGCGGGCACGATTCAATGTCCAGAATCGCACCCTGGAACCCATACGATACATCTAAGTTACCGTGCGTTGCCCCAAAGAAACGCGCTGGACTACAGTAGAAGCCTCCCCGCAGTGCTCCGGGTGTGCTCTATCGGCCTGACTCCGAACCACTTAGCTGGGATTAACCAGAACGACACCATTCCATGAAGAAAGCGGTCCAATCCGAGCATTTCAACGCTCCTTGGGAGGCGGAGGCGGTACTGGAGCTGGGCCGTGCGGTGCTGGAGCGGGTCGGCAACACTCCTCTGATCCGGCTGGAGCGCGTGACCGCCGATCTGCCCGGCATCACCATCCTGGGCAAGGCGGAGTGGCTGAACCCCGGGGGCTCGGTCAAAGACCGGGCGGCGCTGAACATCGTGAACGAGGCGCTGCGCGGCGGGGAGCTGGGGCCGGGCAAGACGCTGCTCGATTCCACCAGCGGCAACACCGGCATCGCCTACGCCATGATCGGCGCGGCGCGCGGATTCCCGGTAACTCTGTGCATGCCGGAAAACGTCTCGGTGGAGCGCAAACGCATCCTGCGCGCCTACGGAGCCGAGATCGTGTTCACCGACCCCGGCGAGGGCTCCGATGGCGCTATCCGCAAAGCGAAGGAGATGTACGAAGCGGCGCCGGGTCGTTACTTCTACGCCGACCAGTACTCGAATGACGCCAACTGGCGCGCCCACTACCGCTCGACCGCCAATGAGATCTGGCAGCAGACGAGCGGCCGCGTGACGCATTTCGTCGCCATGCTGGGGACCAGCGGGACGTTTGTCGGCACCAGCCGCCGGCTGAAAGAGCTGAACCCGAAGATCGAGTGCATCTCGCTGCAGCCGGATTCGGCCTTTCACGGCATTGAGGGCGCCAAGCACATGGCTACGGCCATCGTGCCCAGGATCTACGACCCAAGCCTCGCTGATCTTGACCTCGGCATCTCCACCGAGCATGCACACGCGATGGTCAAGCGGCTCGCGCGGGAGGAGGGCCTGCTGGTCGGCATTTCGGCGGGAGCCGCCGTGGTCGGCTGCCTGCGAGTGGCGCGCGAACGGGTTGCGGGCAAACAGCAGGCCGTGATCGTCACCGTTTTCCCGGATGCGGGAGACAAGTACCTGAGCGAAAGATTCTGGGAGGAAGAGTGAGGCCCGAGATGCTCCGGATCACCCAACCCGCTCTCGATGCCCTGCGTCTCCACGGCGAGGAGACCTATCCGCACGAGTGCTGCGGAGTGCTCATAGGGAGAATCGACAGTGACGTGCGGCGGGTCGAGAGCGCGGTCGGCTGCGGCAACACGCGTACCGACTCGCCCCAGAACCGCTACAACATCGCTCCGCGTGAGCTTGTGGCCGCACAGCGGCAGGCGCGGGCTGCGGGGATGGACATCGTGGGCTTCTATCATTCGCATCCCGATCATCCTCCGCACTGGTCCGAGACCGACCTGGCCGAAGCCCACTGGTATGGCTGCTCCTACGTCATCACCAGCGTCGAGAAAGGGCGCGCCGCCGCTACCAGGAGTTTCCTGCTGGCGGGCAAGGACGAGGAAGACAAGCGGTTCGAGCCGGAGGCCGTGGAGGTGGTCGCGGGTGAATCGAAAGTGCCAGTAGCGGCATCTGAGACCGGGGAGAGGCAATGAAGGTCCATATCCCAACACCGTTGCGGCAGTACGCCGAGAAGCAGGGCGTCGTCGATGTACCGGGACGCACCGTGGGCGAGGCTCTCGAGAACCTGACCGCGCAGCACGCCGACCTGCGCAAGCAGCTCTTCACCGAGGATGGACGCCTGCGTGCCTTCGTGAACGTCTACCTGAACGACGAGGACATTCGCTACCTGGAGAAGGAGAATACGCCGGTGCGCGACGACGACTCACTCTCCATCGTGCCCTCGATCGCTGGTGGAGCGGTAGAATACGGATGGACGATTGATTCATTAGTTCTGTGACGATTCGGCGTGCTTCGAGCCGTTCCCGCAATGATTCAATGAATCAATGATCGAGTGATTCATCCCATGTCCACAGTGACTCTCAAACCCGCCGCCGAAGCGCTTTCCAACGAGGAGATCCTGCGCTACTCGCGCCACCTCATCATGCCCGAGGTGGGCATGGAGGGGCAGCAGAAGCTGAAGGCGGCGAAAGTGCTGTGCATCGGGGCGGGCGGACTGGGCTCGCCGCTTACCATGTATCTGGCGGCGGCAGGCGTGGGCACGCTGGGCATCGTGGATTTCGACGTGGTGGACTTCACCAACCTGCAGCGCCAGATCATCCACGGTACCGAGGACGTGGGCCGCAAGAAGCTGGAGTCCGCGGAAGAGACGCTGAAGAGCATCAATCCGTTCGTCGAGATCCGCAAGTTCGAGACCAGGCTCACTAGCCAGAATGCGCTGGAGATTTTCCGCGACTTCGACGTCATCGCCGACGGTACCGACAATTTCCCCACCCGCTACCTGGTGAACGACGCCTGCGTGCTCACCGGCAAGCCCAACGTTTACGGGTCGATTTTCCGCTTCGAGGGCCAGGCCAGCGTGTTCGCCACCAAGGACGGCCCGTGCTATCGCTGCCTGTATCCGGAACCGCCGCCGCCCGGCCTGGTGCCCTCCTGCGCCGAGGGTGGCGTGCTGGGCATCCTGCCGGGGCTGATTGGCGTCATCCAGGCCACGGAAACCATCAAGCTCATCCTGGGCAAGGGCGACCCACTCATCGGTCGCCTCTTGCTGGTGGATGCCATGGGCATGAACTTCCGCCAGGTGAAGCTGCGCAAGAACCCGGAGTGCCCGGTGTGCGGCCCGAATCCGACGGTGAAGGAATTGATCGACTACCAGGAGTTCTGCGGCATCCGCGGCGAGGAGGAAGCGCCGGTCACCGCCAACGTACCGCAGATTTCCGTGGAAGAACTGAAGCGCCGGCTGGACGCGGGCGATGACATCTTCATCCTCGACGTGCGCGAGCCGCATGAATACCAGATCTGCAACCTAAGGGGGCATCTCTTGCCGCTGGGCGACCTGCCCAAGCGGGTGCACGAGTTGGACTCCAGCCGCGAGATCGTGGCCCACTGCCGCTCCGGCGTGCGCTCCGCCAAAGCCGTGGACTTTCTGCGCACCGCCGGCTTCCGCAAAGTAAAGAACCTGGCCGGCGGAATCCTGGCCTGGGCAGACAAGATCGACCCCAGCATGCCCAAGTACTAGCGTCCAGGTCCCCAAGGGCTCCCCGCAACCCACCGATCCGAACCAATGGCGGCTGTTCCGCGGACGGAACATTTTCCGCCACACCCGTTGACAAGCGGAGAAAACTCTTATAATGGCGGGTTTTCGACGGGGGACACTTGCTTCGGGTCGTATTGCTAGTTACCCTTGCGTGCCTGTATTCGGGTCCCGGCGCCTTTGGCCAGGAGGTCACCCAGCGCCCCGGCCAGCCGGCAGCGCCGCCTCCTGCGGCGCCACAGCAGCCCAATACCGAGCCAACGTACCAGGCGCTGCGCCACATCGGGTTGAGCGGCGAGACAGTAACGGTGACCGATTTCGTCCTCCGGCGTGATGCCGGAACCTTCACCTTCCGCACAGGGAGTTTCTATTTCCTCGGGGCCGTCAAGGGGAAAGTCACCGGTGCAGTCTTTCTAGGCGAGGGCAGTTTCTCCCTGGTGCCGCCCATCGAAATGGAGCGTAACAGCCTGGCTCTGCTGACAAAAGAACCCTCCCTGAGGGAGAATTTCAGCCAGTTGGTGCTGCGATTCACCGATGAGACCTACGAGGAGATCAAGAAAGCCGGGAGCGCATCCTCGGAGTCGGCAGCGGGCGGGGCCGTTTCCGCCCTTAATGACATCCATGAGGCCCTTCATGGCCGCCTTGCCTATAACCTCTCTGCCCGGGTCCTGATGGACGTTCTGGATGCACAGCCCGGTGGGCTGTTTGTGGCTTTCATTCGCGGCACAAAATACAACGACAAGATGGTCTACTTCATCGATCCCTTCGGTGTGCCGGAGATGGGCAATGAGGAGGGAGCTCCGCCGGTGTTCGGAACCGCGCCGGAGGAGGTTGCGTTAAGCACCTGGGACGATAACAACTGGGGCGTTTGGGCTGCCTTTCACTATTCTCACGAGTACACATCCGGCCAGGCAAGCGGGAAACAGAAGAACGCTCCAATTGACATTGAGTCCCAGAAGCTGGATACGTTGCTGGAGAAGAGCGGGCGACTGCGGGGTGACGCGACCACTACGCTCGTTTCTCGCGTGAACGGGCTCCGCGTTCTCCCCTTCGACCTCTTCCGCAAGCTGAGGGTAGAGAGCGTCACGGGGCCGAATGGACAGCCGCTCAGCTTCATCCAAGAAGGCAAGAACCAGGACCCGCAATTTTTTGTGATTCTGAACAAGCCACTCGCAGCCGGTGAGCGCTACACCGTCCGCACCATCTATGAGGGCAAGGACGCCGTGAGCAACGAGGGCGGTGGAAACTACTTCCCGATTGCCCGGCATAACTGGTACCCAAACAGCATGTTCGGCGACTACGCCAGCTATGAGCTGACCTTCCGCGTTCCCAAGGCGATGCAGACCGCAGCGACCGGCACCTTGCTACGGGAGTACGCAGAAGGCGATCAGAACATCACCGAATGGCGGAGCGAGGTTCCCGAGGCTGTAGCTGGCTTCAACTTCGGGTCCTTCAAGCGCAAGGAAGTGAAGCTCGAGAAGGAGGGCTACGTCGTCGAGGCCTATGCCAACACGGTCCAGCCCGACTGGGTGCGCTCCATCCTGAATATCGGCTCGATGCCTGCGCAGGGAACCCAACGCATTGAACAGTACATCCCGCCGACGGGCACGATGAACACTACAACTTTGATGGACAAAGCGATGGCGGAGGGGCAGCTCTCAGTCCAGCTTTACAACCACTACTTCGGGGCGGCTCCCTACAAGCATGTGGCCATCACCCAGCAGACCGCTTGCAGCTTCGGCCAGGCTTGGCCGGCGCTGGTCTACCTACCCTTGTGCTCTTTCCTGGACTCCACGACCCGGCATTCCATTTTCGGCAGCCTGCCTCCCTATCTGGTGACCTACTTCAAGGTAGTCACGGCGCACGAGGTGGCCCATCAGTGGTGGGGTCACACGGTGGGCTGGGGAGGATATCGGGACCAGTGGATGAGCGAGGGGTTCGCCCATATGTCCGCTTCGCTCTATCTGCAGCTCATACAGAAGAACGACAAGGAGTTCATCCAGTTTTGGAACGATTTGCGTAAGCAATTGACCGATCGCAATGCTGAAGGCTATCGCAGCATCGACGTGGCTCCCGTCACCCTAGGCATTCGGGCCATCAAGCGCCGCACGGGCACCAATGTATATCGCGACCTGGTTTATCCCAAGGGCGCCTACATTCTGCACATGATTCGCATGCTCATGTGGACGCCGCAAAAGGGCGACCAAGTCTTCCAGGCAATGATGCAGGACTTTGTGCGAAACTACGCCAACCAACCGGCCACCACCGAGGACTTCAAGGCCATGGTGGAGAAGCACATGCCGCCGGAAATCGACATCGCCCAGAACCGCCGCATGGACTGGTTCTTCAACGAGTACGTCTACGGCACCGCCTTGCCTCACTACCAGTTCACTCACAGTTTGACCCGAGGCGCAGACGGAAACCCGGTGCTGAGTTTCACGCTCATCCAGTCCAACGTGGAGCCGAACTTCCAGATGCTGGTCCCGGTGTACCTGGAACTCTCCAGCGGCAAGGTCGTGCGGCTCGGAACCATGCCTATGACCGGCAACTCGACCCGCGACGCCCAGGTTCCGTTGGGCGGCATGAAGGACAAACCCAAGCGCGCGATCCTGAACTACTACAACGATGTCCTTTGCACTCAGGAGAACGTGAAATAACGACACGCGTGCGCGGCAAAAAGTAAGGGGAAGCCTGCGGGCTTCCCCTTTTTCACCTTGCCGGCCGTGGGGCTGTTTATTCCGCAAGCACCAGCACTTCCGACTTGCCCGCGAAACGCAGTTCGGTGATCTCCTCGTGAGCGCCTCCGTTCTTCTTGCTCACCAGGGCGTCGTCCTGCGCAGCCTGGCCGCGGTCCACGAACTTGCCCTTGACCGTGGCCACGACCTTCTTGCCCTGCAGGAACGTGACTTCCGCATCCGAACTGTTACGCTCCCACTTCACCTTGTACTCGCCGGCCTTCAACTCCTGGCCGTTGAGTGTCTTGGTGTCATAGAGCTTGATGGTGGTCTTGCCGTTGGCAGCAAATGCGTTCAGCGACACGGCCAGCACGGCTAGGACTGTCAGAACCGTCAGGATTCTGGAACGCTTCATGTGGCTCCTCCTTGGAAGATTTCTGGCGGTGGCTGTGTCGCCTCGCCACACCCGGAATTCGGGCTTGCAAATGGCGAAAAACGACCTACAATGACGCCGGGGTTAAACGCAGAGCCTCGGCCCGTTGTGGGCCGTGTGCCCTCCTTGGGATCGTCCTCGCCGAGGCCGCCAAACCACAAGCGAGACTACCCGTTTAACCCCGACTGCTTTTCTCCCTTTACTTCGTCCTTCCAACAAACGTCGAAAAATCGGCCAGGTTCGACCGGACCTACGCAGACATACGCTGCCAACTCCGGAAAAGTTCACTCTCGACGGTTGGCATCACGCTGGGTCCTCCCTGGAATCTTGCCTTGCTCCGTGTTGGACGCGTGCGGAGTGAAAAGCGCTCTCCGTTTCGTCACGATAGCAAACCGCTTCGTCACTGGCATGGGGCCGGGGCAGCATTCCTGTCGGCAGGGTGCGGGAACACGGGCCAGCAGGAGACTCCGTCAAGCCTGGATCTTGGGTTGCCCGTAGAACGCCACGGCGGCGCCCCAGGAAGCCAGCCGGAACAACCAGCGGGCCCAGAGCAGGACTTGTGCTACCAGGAACCACAGAAGAACTGTCACCACCGACGACTGCGGGAAGAAGCGCGCGAATGCGGAGTAGAGCAGAATGGCAAGCAGGGTGAGCGTCCCGATTCCGAAATAGATGGCCAGCACCTGCGGCCAGTGCCGCAGGACGAAACCGGAGGCCTGACCGAGCGCCGCGAGCGCTGACTCGCGGTCACGGGTCACGATGTCGGCGCGAGCATACTCGAGCGTCACGTTGATCAGAATCACCGAGAAGAACAGCAGCGCAGCGCGCGCCCAGTTGAGATAGAAATGCCAGTACTCCGTCACGGATCCGCGGAACAGGCGGTCCAGCAGCTTGGCGGCCTGGTCCTGCCAGATCAAGAAGGCCAGAAAGTACAGCACGGATCCGATGAGAGCCAGCCGCGCGAAGCGGGCAAAGTACTTCCCCACGCCACACCCGAAGGCGTGCATGCGCGCGCCCTCTCCGGCCGCGAACACCTCGAACGCGCCTCCGGCCAGCACGGTGTTGAGGGCCAGGAAAAGCAGCCCACCGTAAGCGATAGCGACAGAGAAGCCCTGCAAGAACTGCTCGTAGGCGATCTGGAACTCAGTAAGCCAGGCGGCGCTGAAGCCGCGCGCCAATTCCTCTCCCATGAAACTGCGGCCGACGTGGTCGGAGATGGCCAAATGCATGGGCGCGGCCACGGCGGCGGCCAGCACCAGATTAGCGGCAAAGAACACCACCACCATCCAGGGCGCGCGCCATGTGGCCCGCAACCCCACCGTCATCGCCGCCTTTACGCTTCTGGCCGTCATCGCTTCACGCAAAGAATGAGAATGCCATCAGTACGTTCTGGATCCACACCACCCAGCGCAAATACCACTTGTCGGCCGCCAGGCGTACCGGCTCCGCCAGCGCAGTGTTGTCGGTCCTCGGAACTTCCAGCTTCCAGTCGAAGTCACTGTCGATTTCCGCCGAGACGATGGCGGGGCGATTGCGGTAGTGAAACTTTGCCCAGCGATAGTTTCCGTCCCATCGCTCCCGCACTTCTTTGCCGTCGGCGAACCTGACGTTGAGCATCACGGGCAAGCGCACGTTGCCCAGGCGGCGCACGATCACCTCGGACTCGACGTTCTCCGGCGCTCCCACGGCGGGGGCGGGTTGGGACCCGGCGAGCTTCGGTTCGCCATTCTCGTCGTAGTAGCCCTGCTTCCGCGGACGCTTGCCGGTGTGGAAGGTCACCGAGTATTCCAAAGTGCTGGACCAGTTCAGTGACTGGTCGAAGAACCCACCCATGTCCCGCCCGGAAACTTCCTTGACGACCGCCATGAAATCCTGGGCATCGGGGTGGCGGAAGCGCCAGCGCTGGAAGTAGGTGCGCATGACGCGCGGCCAGCGCTCGCCCAGCAGTTCCTCCAGTGTCCTGAGCGTCAGTTCGGTCTTAGCATAGGACTGAGCCGAGTAGCTCCGCTGATTGAAGAACTCCCAGGCGTTGCGCTGCACCTGATCGACATTCGCGTAGTCCCAGAAGGATCGCGTGCGCCCGTATTGCTGAAACAGCGGGATCCACTCCCAGTATTGCCCGATACCCACCTGCTTCACGCCCTTCCAGGGATAGCGCGGCACCCAGATCTTCGTCCATGGGCGGGCCGGCACGGGCACGCCGAGCACGTACTCGTAGGAATAGTTGGGACCGAAGGTGCGTTCCAGCACCTTGCCGGTGGAGTAGGTGTTGAAGCCTTCGTCGAGCCAGGCTTCCTCGAATTCGTTGTTGGCCACCATGCCGTACCAGTACTGGTGTCCGAACTCATGGACGGTCACGCCTTCCGGACCCTGGGTGAGGTCGGCCTTGCCAGGCCAGTAGACGGTGCCGGCGGTAATGAAGGTGGGATATTCCATGCCCCCGGCTCCGGATCCACTCCAGGGCGGATCCACCACGGTGATGGTCTCGTAGGGATACTTCCCGTACCAGAGCCCGTACCACTTGAGGGCATGGGCCACAGCCCAGTAGTGGCGCGTGGCCTGCGCCGCGTGCTCTTTCTGCATGAAGAGGATGATCTTCACGTCATCCAGCCGGATGTCGTCGAGTGAAGTCCCGGTTTTCTCCGCCCACTCGCGATACTCGTCTTCGCTCACACGTTCCTGGGCGACAAACGCACGCTCGTCGATCGTGACCTGGGACTCCGGCTGGGCTACCCAGGCGAAATCATGCACATCCTCCTGGTAGTAGTTGTAAGTGACAGTGCCGTCGGGATTCTCGGTGCGGCTGCGGCGCACCCCGGTAGCCGCTACCGCAAAGTCGCGCGGCACGGTCAGATCCACGTCGAAGGTGCCAAAATCGGCGTAGAACTCGCTTTGCGCATGGAACTGGTGGCAGTTCCATCCGCCCTGGGTTCGGTGGCGCTGCCCGGCCGCTTCATAAACTCCCGGCTTGGGATACCACTGGGCCACAAAGAAGAAGTTGTCCTGAAACCCGGTTCGCGCGAACACCCGCGGCAGCTTTGAGACCCACTCGATCTCGATCTTGGCCTGCCCACCCGGCCCGATAGGATGCGTCAACGGCAAGCGCAGCACAGTCTGGTCGTTTCTGTTCCCGTCGTCCGGCTGGATGTACTCCATGGAGATGGTCAGATCTTCGCCATCCACCAGGATGCGGCGGATCTGCATGTAGCCCCAAGCGTCCTCGCGGGCGCGAAACTTCACGCGGCGCTGGGTTCCTCCGCCCTCGCGCATGAATGTGGTCTGGGTGTTCTTGAAGGCATTCAGATAGAGGTGGAACTGCAGCTCGGTGATGGTGTCGCCGGAGTGGTTGCGCCACTCGATGGTCTCACTCCCTTGCACGGTCTTGGCCCCGGGATCGAGGCGCGCGCTGATTTGGTATTTGACGATCGGGTCGGGGATGTACTTGGCCGCCGCCGGAAGGCCGGCTGCCAACAGAACCATCACCAGCAGAATGGCTGGGATACCTCGCCTGGGCACTTCTGCCTCCGTTATTCCCGGCCCGGACGCCGGAATCGCGGATTGTAACGGGCGGACATTCGCGCCGTAAAGGGAACTCGTATGGCTCGTAGGAAGCTTGGGCGAAAAGGAAAAAACCGGCGCGTTCTCCCCCGAGAATTTTTGCGCCGGTTTTTCCAGCCCCCGCCTCTCGTCCGGTGGAGGCAAGCCCGCTCATCTCCCTTTCGGGTGGGCCAGTTTGTTTTTCGGCGCGGGCTGGTTCGCCGCGCGCCGGTTAGAACCTTGTGCGGCAGCTCGTTCGCTGCCGCACAATACAATGCGGTCTTTTAGTAACTTGGTCAATAACAATATGCTGTGTTATGTTTATTTTGTAGATAACTATGCCCCTTGGCACTTCTGTGCCATAGCCTTGGGCGTTGGGTTGTTATAGGTTGAGGTCTTAAGAAGTGGTTTTCCGGGGTGAGCGTTCATTTTGTCACCCCGGGCGGAGCGACCTTATTTTTCATAGGCTCCGCGCTTAACTGTAAGACACACGGGACCGTGTGGTAGGTGCCGCTGCCGGGCGAGCTTCCTGAGTCCGGACCGGACGGCATTTTAGGAAGGAGGTCCCGACATGGATTTGGTCCTTATCCGCCTGATTTTTATCGTGGCGGTCGCGGCGGCTTCGTGGGCCCTGAAGCCCTTCGGGCTGCCCCACGGCTTTTCGCTTGTCTTGGGCGTCGCTCTCGGCCTGGGCGTCATCCTGTTTGAAGTACGCCTGCGGGTGGTCAGCCTGCGCCGGCTGATCGGAGCGGCCATCGGCAGCATCCTGGGCATCTTCGGCGCCTACCTGTTCAGCCTGGTCATCCGCAACAGCATTGCCCCCGGTTCCACCCAAAGCTTCCTGCAGCTTATCGTCGTCCTGCTCATGGCCTACGTAGGCCTGATTGTGGGAGCCAACAAGGGAGACCTGCTGAATCTGAACGCCCTGGGGGGCGTTTTTGGGGGTGAGAAACAGGGCAAGAAGAGCTACAAGATCCTGGACACCAGCGTCATTATCGACGGCCGTATCGCCGACATCGCCGAGACCGGCTTCCTGGACGGCGTCATCATGCTGCCGCGCTTCGTGCTGCGCGAGTTGCAGTTGGTGGCGGACTCGGCCGACTCGCTCAAGCGCAACCGGGGCCGCCGCGGGCTGGACATCCTGCAGCGCATCCAGAAGATCGCCTCGCTCGACGTGCAGATCGTGGACGACGACTTCCCTACGGTCCGTGAAGTGGATCTGAAGCTGATCGAACTGGCCAAGGTCTACGAGGCCAAGATCGTCACCAACGACTTCAACCTCAACAAGGTCGCTCAGCTTCAAGGTGTCCCGGTGCTCAACATCAACGAGCTCGCCAACGCCCTCAAGCCCATTGTCCTGCCGGGTGAGACCATGAAGGTTTTCATCCTGAAGGAAGGCAAGGAGTACAACCAGGGCGTGGCCTACCTCGACGACGGCACCATGGTGGTGGTGGATAACGCTCGCCGCATGATCGGCAAGAACGTGGAGATCTCGGTGACTTCGGTACTCCAGACCACCGCCGGCAAGATGATCTTCGGCAAGCTCACCGACTCCACCGCGGCCATCCGCCCGGCCGAGGTCCGCTCGGTTGAACCGCGTACGCAAGCCCAGGAATCGCGGCGCCCCCAGCCCATCGTGGTCGAGCGCCCGCCGGTGGAAACCTAACAGCAGTGGCTGGTTGTTAGTGGCCAGTGGCTGTTGAAGCAGGCGTCTGCTACCCATCCGTGATTTTCAAACTAGCTACTGACCACAAGCCACTGGTTTATACTTTCCGCCCCGATGAAGGTCTTCGTCATTATCCCGGCGGCCGGCTTGGGCACGCGCATGGCGCCGGTGGCGGGTGCTCCCAAGCAGTTCACCGAAATCGCCGGCGTGCCCATCCTCATCCACACCCTTCGCAAGTTCGCCGCCATTCCGGAAGTCTCTGAAATCTATTTGGCTCTGCGTTCACCCGACGGTGAGCGCTTTCGTCCACGTCTGGAGCAGGAGCAGCCGGCACGCCCGGTACATCTGGTCGAGGGCGGGGAGAACCGGCAGCAGTCGGTGGCGAATGCCTTGGCAAAGTTGCAGGAGCGATCCCAGCCCGCTCCCGACGACATTGTGCTGGTCCACGACGCCGTGCGTCCTCTGGTGGACGTCGAAACCATCCACCATGTGATTGCCGCCGCCGCCAAGCATGGCGCGGCCATCGCCGGAGTTCCGGCGGTGGATACCGTCAAGCAGGTGGACCGCACCGCCGACGGCGCCATCGTCATCACCACTCTCCCGCGTGAGCGCGTGGTGATGGCCCAAACCCCGCAGGGCTTCCGCTACGAGGTGGTGAAGAAGGCGTTCGAGGACGCCCAGGCCGACGGCTTTACCGGCACGGATGAAGCTTCCCTGGTAGAGCGCTCCGGGCATGAGGTGGCGGTGGTGATGGGATCGGCTCGCAATCTGAAGATCACCAGCCCGGCGGATTTGGAACTGGCCGAGTTTTACCTGGGCCAGGAAAAGAACGATTGACGAGAAACCATGCGAATCGGCTATGGCTTTGACTCCCACAGTTTTCGTCGTGGTATCCCGCTGAAGCTGGGCGGGGTGACCTTGCCGCATGCACGCGGCTTAGCCGGGCATTCCGACGGCGACGTCCTGCTACACGCCCTCACCGACGCCTTGCTGGGCGCGGTGGCCGCGGGCGACATCGGTTCCTTTTTCCCGCCCTCGGAGAAAAAATGGAAGGGCGCCGATTCGGTCATCTTCATCCGCGAGGCCCTGAAGCAGGTAGCGCGCGCCGGCTATCGCGTCGCCAACGTGGATTCGACCTTGGTGCTGGCGGAGCCCAAGATCGGCCCGCACGCCACCCGGATCCGCAAGCAGGTGGCGGAACTCCTGGGCCTTCCCGTTTCCGCGGTCGGTCTCAAGGCGAAAACGCCCGAGGGACTGGGCCTGCGCAATACCGCGGTGGCGCACGTGGTGGTCTTGCTCACCCGTCATTCGCGGCGACGGCGTTGACCGCGTGATTCCGACGGTCTCTCAAGAGAAATTCGCGTCCTTCAAGGAGCTGACTGCATCCATGTTCTTCATGCGCATCCTGCTTGCCGTTTTCCTGGTGACAGCGGCCGCCCTTGCTCAACCGGAACCAGCCGCGGACTGGCGCACACCCGCCGAAAAGAGCGCCTACCGCACTACCCCGCGCTACGACGAAACCATGGCCTATGTGCGGCGCCTGGCAGCCGCTGCCTCGGGCCAGGTGCGGACCGAGGTCTTCGGGCGCACCGGTGAAGGCCGCGAGCTGGTGGCCGTAGTCGTCAGTCGCGACGGCGTATTCGATCCTGAGGCGCTTCACCGCGCAGGACGCCCCATCGTGCTGCTGCAGAACGCCATCCACGCCGGAGAAATGGACGGCAAGGACGCGTGCCTTGCGCTGCTGCGCGACATTCTCATCACACGCGAGAAGGCTGCTCTCATCGAGCGCGCGGTCCTGGTCGTCGTTCCTATCTACAACGCGGACGGGCACGAGCGCTTCGGTCCCTACAACCGCATCAACCAGAATGGACCGGAAGCGATGGGCTGGCGCACGAACGCAAGCAATCTCAACCTCAACCGCGACTACATGAAGGCGGATACGCCCGAGACGCAAGCCTTCCTCGATTTGTGGAACCGCTTCCTGCCGGACTTCTTCGTGGACAACCACGTGACTGACGGCCTGGACCACCAGTACGACACCACCTACGCGCTCGAGGCCGGCCCCAATGTCTTTCCCGCGTTGGCCGACTGGCAGAAAAACGTGCTGGCGCCATATCTGTTGAAGTCGGTCGGTGCCAGCGGTCACAAGATCAGCCCCTATGGCGAGTTCATCGACCCCGCTGATCCCGCCCAGGGCATGTACCAGGGAGAGAATCTTCCCCGTTATTCCACGGGCTATGCCGTGCTGCAGAACCGTCCCGGATTGCTGGTGGAGATGCACATGCTCAAGGACTATCCGGCACGGGTCACAGGCAATTACGAGATCATGCGTGCGCTGCTGGAGGTCATCAATCGTGATGCCGATCTGCTTACGACGGCCAACCGCGACGCCGATGCCGCCACCATCGCTGTGGGCAAAACCTACGACCCGAGAGCCCGCTTCCCCCTGCGCCTGGAGCTGACCGACCAAGCCGAACCGTTCTTCTTCCGCGGTTACCACATCCGCCGCACGGCCAGCGAAATCTCCGGCGCGCCGCGCGTGGAGTACACGCGCGAACCTATGGAACTCGAGATTCCCTACCGCTCCACCTTCCGGGTGAGGCTGGCGGTCGTTCCACCCGTCGCGTACATCATTCCGCCGCAGTGGAAAGACGTGATTCGCGTTCTCGAGGCGCACGGCTTGCGGCTCAAGCAGACCACCGAACCTTGGACGGATGAGGTAGAAACCTACCGTTGCCAGAATCCGAAGTGGCGCAAAGAGCCTTTCGAGGGCCGCCAGGTCCTGTTTCGGCCCGGAATCGCCGACCAGCCCGGAAGCGGCGACCAGCCCTGGGTCACCTGCCGCGCTGTCCACGAGGAGCTGACCTTTCCCGCCGGTTCCGCGGTCGTTCTGTTGGACCAGCGGGCTGCCAAGGTAGCCATTCATTTCCTGGAGCCGCAGGCGCCCGACTCCGCCGTAGCCTGGGGCTTCTTCAACGCCATCTTCGAGCAGAAGGAGTACGCCGAGGACTACGTCATGGAAAAGATGGCGCGCGACATGCTCGAGAAGGACGCCAAGCTGCGCGAGGAGTTCGAACGACGTCTGGCCAGCGACAAAGCTTTCGCGGCCAGTCCCTCAGCCCGCCTGGACTTCTTTTTCCAGCGCTCACCCTACCGCGACCAACGCCTGGGGCTCTATCCGGTGGGAAGGCTGACTTCGCTCGAGGGCGTCCCGCTGGCGCGTTGAGTGAGGCTAGCGTCCTTTGCGAGCCGGTGCGTCGGCCTTGGTCTTGAGGTGGTGAACCAGCAGGCGCACCAGCATGCCGTCGAACTGTGTGCCGCTGAGCGATTCCATCTCCGCAATCGCTTCTTGCTGGCTGCGCACTTGGGCGTACGGCCGCTCCGTGGTCATGAGGGCGTAGGCTTCCGCTACCCCGATGATGCGTGCGCCCAGGGGAATTTCTTCACCCTTGAGCCCGTCAGGGTAGCCGCTGCCATCGAAGCGCTCGTGATGATGGCGTACGAAGCGCACCACGCGCATGGCGCCGGGGACCAGCTCCAACAGTTGTGAGCCCAGCCGTACATGCTCCTTCACCACGCTGTATTCGCTCTCGTTGAGCAGGTCGGGCTTGTTCAGGAAGCGTTCGGGGATGACGATCTTGCCCACGTCGTGGACGCGCGCCGCATAGACCAGGTCCGCCAGGTCTTCCGGCTTGAGCATGAGCTCGCGGCCGATAGCCTCTGCGATCCTCGCCACCGATTCGCCGTGACCGGAAGCGGCAATCTCGCGCGACTCGGCCGCGCGCGTGAGGGTGCGCAGGGCATTCATCAGCACCTCGGCGCGGTCGCCCTCGCTGGCCTCGGCGCTCAGCTGACGCAGTGTGCTCACCAGTTCCTCGGCCGCGCTTGGCCCCGTGTGCTCGCGCTGCAAAAAGCCTTCCACGTAGCTGGAGATAAGCTGCTGGTGCGGCTGCAGCCCGCCTTCGGCGAACTCGCCGGCGATGGAAACATGGTTGCCGCCCTTGCGTTTGGAGACGTACATGCCCGCGTCTGCTACACGCACCACGTCCTCGACCGTGGCGCCGTGCAGCGGGAAGGTAGCCACGCCGAAGCTCCCGGTGATGTGCCGCTCGTTCAGCATGGGATCGGTCGCGATCCACAACCGCAGGCGCTCGGAAAGGATCTGCGCCTGTTCCATGCCGGTTTCTGGCATCAGGATGATGAACTCGTCGCCGCCGTAGCGGGCCACCACGTTCGACTGCCGCACCTTCTGCTCCAGCAGGCGCCCGATCCGCGCCAGCACCAGGTCGCCTTCCAGGTGACCCATGGAGTCGTTCACTTCCTTGAACTTGTCCAGATCGATCAGCACCACGGAGAACGGACGCCCGGTGCGCGAAGCGCGCTTCCACTCCGCCTGCAGGGCTTCCAGGAAAAAGCGCCGCGTCTTGATTCCCGTCAGGCCGTCGGTGATCGACTGCTGCTGCATCTTCTGGAAGACGAAGGCGTTGTGCAGCGCCGTAGCCAGCAGGTCGGCGAGCGTGCGCAGGATCAGGACCTCCTGTTCGCTGAAGGCGTTCTCCCGGCGGCTCTCCACGTTCAGCACGCCCAGCATGGTCTCGCTATAGGCGATGGGGACGCAGAGCACCGACTTCGATTCCGGCAGGATGCCCAGCAGGTGGCTCTCGCCGGTGTTCTGCACCAGCACCATTTCCGAAGTGCGCGCCGCGCGGCCCAGGATGCCCACGCCCAGCGGCACACGCTTGCCCAGCGCCTGCGCCGTCGAGCCTGCCTCGGCCTTGATCTCGATGTCTTTGGTGGCGTAGTCCAGCAGGCCGATGCCGATGTGGTCGTAGTGGAAGTTCTTCTGGATCTCGCCCACGATCTCCGCCATCATCTGGTCCGCGTCCTGGCTCGAAATCGCGGTCTTGGAGATGTTGTTCAGGAAGCCCAGGTAGCGTGAGCGCCGCTGCTCCTCGGCGAACATGCGCGCGTTCTCAATGGCTACGGCCACATATCCGGAGGCCGTGGTCATCACGTCCAGGTCGCGCTGCCCGTACACGTACTCCTTCGCATAGTGCATGGTGGCCATCGCGCCCACCGGCCGCCCGTACATGAGGATGGGAACGCCGCAGTAGGATTTCGCCGGGCGCAGGCTGCTTTCCAGCCCCAGGCGCGTGCGCGCCGCTTCCATGTCCGCTTCCACCAGCAGCGGCCGCCCCGTACGCACGATGTACTCCGTCAGCCCGTTGCTCGCCTTGGTGGAGCGCTTGGGCCGGATCTCGCCTTCTTCCACCTCCAGCTCGAAACGGATCTGGTCGCCGAACTGGAACGCCACATAGAAGGTAGAGGTGTCGAACAAACGACCCAGCTCGCGCTGCACCGCCAGCAGTACTTCATCGGGATCCAGGCGCGAACTCACCACCTGCCCGATCTGCGTCATCAGCTCGAACTCACGCGTGCGCCGCTGGGCGTCGTGCATGAAGACGTAATTTTCCAGCGTGAGGGCGATCTGCATGGCCACGCCCTTGAGCAGCCGCGTCTGCTCCTGGGTAAAGGTCTGGCCGCGCGGGTGCCCGAACACCAGGAGCCCGAACTCGCGTTCGTGGGTCTGCAGGCGGACCGCGGTCACCGACCACACCTTGTCCGGTTGGAAGGCACTCCAGGCCGCGGCGGCGCGCTCCGGGTCGCCGCGGGCTTCTGTCTGCAAATCGAGCGTGGAGTAGATCCCGCCGCGCGCGCGAGCCAACTGCGCCAGCGCCGCGAGGCCACCGTACCGCTCCCCACGCTCCAGGAACTCCTTGGTGAATCCGCGCTGCACCGAAGGCAGCGTGCTGCGCAGCGGGCCTTCCATGGAGATGGCGATACTCTCCACCTTGAGCAGCGCCGCCAACCGGTCCAGGAACTTCTTCAGGCTGGGAACCAGGTCGGTGGCGTCCATCATCCGCCGGGGATCGACATCCAGGCTGGAAAAGGCCAGCAGATTCTCGTGAATCTGCCCATGCAGCCGGGTGGTGCGCCACCGGAGGTAGAGGGAGAAGAAAGCGAGCAGCAGCGCAGCGACGGCTGCTTCCGCCAAAGTCCGGATCAGGTTGATGTCCACCCAGTGTCCCAACGCGTCTGGCGCCGCATCTCGCCGGGGGAAGGCAAGGACGCGCGAACCGGCCTTGATGCGGCTCGGTTTGTCTGCACTATAGGGCCTAACCTGACCACCGTCAATGTGTTCCCAGGTTACCAAGGTACCCGCTTCCGCGGCTCCGGCTCCTCTGACAAAGGCCTTCCAGCCTGCAGAAAGCAAGCCACTTGCTAAGATGGAAGTGGACGTTGCCAGGGTCAGGCTTCATGAACAACCCCAATCCTCCGGTTGCAGCCGGCGACAGCGCCTCCGCGGAGGTACGCTCCTCAAACTTCATCCGCGACATCATGGTGGAGGATCTGAAGACCCGGAAATTCGGCGACGCCGTCGTACAGACCCGTTTCCCTCCCGAGCCCAACGGATATCTGCACATCGGGCACGCCAAGGCTATCTACCTCGACTTTTCGCTGGCCAAGGAATTCGGCGGCCGCACCAACCTGCGCTTCGACGACACCAACCCGGAAAAGGAAGAAACCGAGTACGTCGAATCCATCCAGGCGGACGTGCGCTGGCTGGGCTACCAGTGGGACGGTCTTTTCTACGCCTCCGACTACTTCGACCAGCTCTACCAGTGGGCGGTGCAGCTCATCAAGGCCGGCAAAGCGTACGTGGACGACCTGACGGCGGATGAGGTGCGCCAGCACCGCGGCACACTCACCGAACCCGGACGTCAGAGTCCTTTTCGCAATCGCTCTATCGAAGAGAACCTCGATCTGTTCGAACGCATGCGCAAGGGCGAGTTCCCCAACGGCGCCCGAACTCTGCGCGCCAAGATCGACATGGCTTCACCTAACCTGAACCTGCGCGATCCCGTGATGTACCGCATCGTCCATGCCGAGCACCACCGCACCGGCGACAAGTGGTGCATCTATCCCACTTATGACTACGCGCACGGCCAGTCCGATTCCATCGAGCGCGTCACCCACTCCATGTGCACGCTGGAATTCGCCGACCACCAGCCGCTCTACCGATGGTTCATCGAGAACCTGGGCATCTTCCCCTCGCAGCAGATCGAGTTCGACCGGCTCAATCTCACCTCCACGGTGTTGAGCAAGCGCCGGCTGCTGCAACTGGTGCAGGAGGGCCATGTCAGCGGCTGGGACGACCCCCGCATGCCCACGCTCTCCGGGCTCAGGCGGCGCGGCTACCCGCCGGAAGCGATTCGCGATTTTTGCGCCGCCATCGGCGTGTCGCGGACCAACGGAACCACCGATTACGCCATGCTCGAACACTTTGTCCGCAAGGAACTGAACGCGCGCGCCCCGCGGGTGATGGCCGTGCTCCGGCCCTTGAAGCTCGTGATCGAGAACTATCCCGAAGGCCAAGTGGAAGAAGTCGAGGCGGTCAACAACCCGGAAGATTCCGCCGCCGGTACCCGAAGAGTTCCCTTTTCACGCGAGTTGTACATCGAACAGGACGACTTTCGCGAAGATCCGCCGAAGGGTTATCACCGGCTGGCTCCCGGCCGTGAGGTTCGGCTGCGCTACGGCTACTTCGTCACCTGTACCAACGTGGTGAAGAACGCAAAGGGCGAAGCGGTCGAGGTGCGCTGCACCTACGATCCTGCCACGCGGGGTGGGAACGCGCCGGACGGTCGCAAGGTTAAGGCCACCATTCACTGGGTGTCGGCGGCGCACGCCATCGAAGCGGAAGTACGCCTTTACGACAAGCTGTTCACCAAGCCGGACCCGAACCAAGTGGAAGAGGGCAAGGAGTTCACGTCGAACCTGGAGCCGAACTCTCTGCAAATCCTCGCCGGCTGCAAGCTCGAGCCCTCGCTGGCCGGGGCGGCCGTGAGCTCACGCTACCAGTTCGAGCGTCTGGGGTACTTTTGCGTCGATTCCGATTCCGCGCCTGGAAAGCCGGTGTTCAACCGCACGGTAGCGCTCAAGGACACCTGGGCAAAGGCCCAGAAGGGCGCTGCCGATCGCTAGCCCCGCGCAGGGCTGGCGCGAAGAGTTCAGCAGTTCCGCACTACAATGCGGCAGGGGGTCATCATGGGACGGGCGCTGGGATTCGTCGGAATCTTGATCGTGGTAGGCGTCGGCTTCTACATCTTCACGCGTCAGGCGCAGAACGTCGCCCCGGCGGAAGGAGGCAGCCCACGTGCCACCATCGACTTGGCGGGGGTAAAGAACGATCTGGTGGCGCTGGCCAACGCGGAGCGACGCCATTTTGCCACCGAGGGCAAGTACGTCTCCATCGACGAACTGCGCAGTGCGGGAGATATCTCCATGGCCACCAACCGCCGCGGCCCTTACGAATACACGGCCGAGGTCTCCGACTCGAGTTTCCGTATCGTGGCCACACACACCGGGCCGCCCGAACCGGGCGTGCCCCGCAGCATGAGTATCGACGACACGATGCAGATTCGGACGGAGTGAGCTACTTCTTCACGATCAAGTCAAAGGCCACGGGAACTTTCTTCGGCGGGAAGCAGGCCCGGTCATTGCACGCCTGGTAGCGCAGGTCACCCGCGACCCTGTGCGTGCCCGTCGCGGCAGTGCGCGCCGCCTTCACGTGAATGTTGAGGACGAATTCGCCCGTGTACACATTCAGCTTTTCCTTGGGCGCGAATTCAAAACTCAGGTCTTCTCCCTTGGGATAGGTGATTTCGAAGCTCACCTCGGGCGCCGGCGGCTTGAGCGTCAGCACGGTGGGGATCAGCAACTCCGAGCGCGGCAGGTTGGAGTTGACGTGGAAGCCCTTGGTCAACGTGAAGCGGATGGGCACCTGCGCGGACTTCCCCGCAGCCACGGTGACCGGCGCTACCGGAGTGACGTGGACGGTGGGCGCAGAGGGAGGATTCCATTGCGCGGCCAAGGGCAGCGTGAGCAGCGCCATGAACAGAAGACCGCGAGCTAGTTTCGCCACCACGGCTTCCCGATCGTCATGCGGAGCGAAGCGAATCATCCCTGCACCTATCCGCGTTGCCGAGATCGAGATTCCTTGCCTTGCTCGGAATGATTGAAACAAGGCGCTCATCAATGTCCCTCATGTTTCTCTTCGTGCTCGTGAGCCGGTTCGGCCGCGGCCACGGTGCCGAGTGACTTCTTGATGTTGCCTTCGATCTCGCTGTGGCTCACCAGGCCGAACACGCGGTCCACGATCTTGCCCTCCCGGTCCACGTAGAAGGTGGCGGGCAGGAACTGCACGCCGCCGTACGCTTCGCCCACTTCTTCGGTGCCATGGAGAATGGTGTAGTCGGCGCCCACCTCCTTGACGAACGGCAGCACTTTCTCGCGCTCGTCGTCCATGGAGATGCCGATCACTTCCAGCCCCTGCGGCCCGTATTGTTTCTGCAGTTCAGCCAGCCACGGCATCTCGACCTTGCAAGGCCCGCACCACGTGGCCCAGAAGTTCAGCACTACCGCCTTGCCGCGCAGATCGGCCAGGCGCACGGTGCGACCGTCCACCGATTGCAGCGTAAAGTCCGGCGCCAGCGAGCCTTGTGGATTGCCGCGCAGCTTGCCGGCCACCGTAGGAGCGCCGTGCGGGGCCGCCATGCGGCTGCCGGCGTACAGCATCAGAGCCACGGCTACGGTCACCACGGAAAGCACGATTGCGTTTCGCTTCATATGATCTCGATGACCCGCTTGAATATCGGAATCTCGCTCAGCCAGCTGTTGATCAGCGTGAACTTGTTCAGCCCGATCAGCACGCCAAAGAATATCAGCAGCACTCCCGTCGAAACTTCCAGCACGTTCAGGTAGCGGCGGAAGCGAGAATAAAATTCCAGGAAGTAGTCGATGCCGAACGCGGTCAGCAGGAAGGGTACGGCCAGGCCGGCCGAGTATACGGCGAGCAGGGCTATCCCCCGCATCACGCTCTCCTGCGACGCGGCGAGAGTAAGGACGGCGCTGAGAATCGGTCCCACGCAGGGCGTCCACCCGAAGGCGAACGCAAAGCCGATGATGAAGGCCCCGATCATGGTGGGGTTGGCCTTTACCGAATGCAGGCGCTTGTCGGCATAGAGAGCCTTGATCCTGAGTATTCCCGTCAGGTGCAGGCCGAACAGAACGATGATGGCGCCGGCGATGATAGCGAGCTGGTTCTTGTACTGGTTCAGGAGCTGGCCCATGGTGGTAGCGAGCGCGCCCAGGGAGACAAAGACCACCGAGAAACCCAGTACGAACATGAGCGAGTTGCGCATCACGGAGGCCAGCACGCCGCGCTCACGGACTTTCAGTTCTTCCACACCCACCCCGGAGATCAAGGAAACATAGCCGGGAACGAGCGGCAGCACGCAGGGGGAAAGGAACGACACCAGCCCTGCCACGAACGCCGCGATGGGAAGCGGAAGACTGGACATCCTTGACTATTCTACCAAGCGGCCCGCGCGGCCTCGGGCACCGCAGGGAGCACACTGTTTAGATGCTCGTCCGGCCTTAGGGTTACCGGCTGGTAAGGCTCGAGGGCTGGTTCCGCAGCCCTGACCACCCTTCGGCGATGACGATGGAATCCCCGGGATTTTGCGGGTCGTACTTCACGGCGGCGGGCACGCCGATGCGGCACGAATGCAGGTCCAGGTACTGGCGCAGACGGGTGACGTCCTGCGAGGCCTCATAGGAGACGCCGCGCACGTCATAGCGGTAGACGAGCAACTGCAGCGCGCCCGCGGCCGACGGGACCTCGTGCGCGTCCAGGATGGTGCCATCGATGATCCGCCCGGTCGCCACCAGGCGCTCACGCCGCTCGCGTTCCCTTTGCTCGGGTGTCTTGCGGCGACGGCGCCAGGCGGTGACGGCGCCCGAAGCCGCGATGGCTATGGCCGCGGCGGTGACATAGAGGAGAGTACGATTCATGTGCCTTACGCTGTCGCGAAAGAAATGAGCTTGGGGATTTTGAAACTGACCACTGGCCACTGACCACGAGCCACTATTTCTTCGCTTTCTCCCAATCCTTAAGGAACTGCTCCAGGCCGCGGTCGGTCAGGGGATGCTTGAACATCAGGTCGAGCACCTTGAAGGGCATGGTGGCCACGTGCGCGCCGGCCAGCGCTGCCTCGACCACGTGCAGCGGATGGCGCAGCGAAGCCGCCAGCACCTGCGTGGGGTAGCCGTAGTTCTTGTAGATCTGCACCGTGGTGCGGACCACATCCATGCCGATGTGGCTGATGTCATCCAGCCGGCCGACGAAAGGACTCACGTAGGTGGCGCCGGCCTTGGCCACCAGCAGCGCCTGGTTGGGCGAAAAGCACAGCGTCAGGTTCGTGCGGATGCCTTCCTGGGAAAGGCACTTGCACGCCTTCAGTCCCTCGCGCGTGGTAGGCAGCTTGACCACCACGTTCTTGTGCCAGGTGACGTAGTCGTGCGCTTCCTTGCACATGCCCCCGGCATCGGTGGCTACCACCTCGACGTTCACCGGGCCATCCACGACGTTGCAGATCTCCAGGATGGTTTCCTTGAAGGGCTTGCCTTCCTTGGCGACGAGAGACGGGTTGGTGGTGACGCCGTCGAGGATGCCGAGGGCGGCCGCCTCGCGGATCTCGTTCAGATTCGCGGTGTCAATGAAGAATTTCATGGTTGGCTGCCCATGCCTTCACTCGTCCACTACCGTGTTGCGCAGGATTCCCACGCCCTCCACGCTCACTTCCACTACATCCCCGGACTGCATTGGACCCACGCCCGCAGGCGTGCCGGTGGCCACGAGGTCACCGGGAAGCAAGGTCATGACACGGGAGATGGCCCGGATTATAGCATCGAGGGGAAACAGGAAATCACGTGTGTTTCCCTGCTGGCGCACCTGGCCGTTCACTCGGGTTTCGACCGCGACCCCGGCCCAGGGATCCAGCCCATCGCTCACCAGCGGGCCCACGGGACAGAAGGTGTCGAAACCCTTGGCGCGCGTCCAGGGCCCGGACTTGGGCTGCAGGTCGCGGGCCGTCACGTCGTTCAGGCAAGTGTAGCCGAGGATGAATCCCCGAACATCCTCGCTTTCCGCCAGCCGCGAGCAAACCCTGCCCATCACCACCGCCAGCTCGCCTTCGTGGTCCACGCGTTGCGATTCACGCGGACGGCGGATCACGCCCCCAGGAGCCAGCAGAGAGGAGGGCGGCTTGAGGAAGAACATGGGCTCGGTCGGAATCTCATGGTCGAGTTCTTTGGCGTGCTCGCGGTAGTTGCGGCCCACGCATACGATCTTCGAGGGCTCGACCGGAGCCAGCAGTTGCGCGTACTCCAACGGCAGCGGTCGGGGCAGCGGCTGCTCCTGGATCCCTTCCGCGGGCGCGAAGGGCGACGGAATAACGGCCGTGATGCAGTCACGTCCCGCCACGGCCTCCACCCGGCCGTAGGCCGGACCGTCGGCGGATTGAAAGCGGCAGAATCTCATGGCTCGCAGCGCTATTCGGGCGCCGCCTCTTCGGTTTCCTCTGACTTCGGACTTTCGTTGCCGCGCAAGTCCACGGCGGTGACCGAGTAACGGTACGTCTTGCCGGCTTCCACCTGGTCGTCGCGGAAGGCGGGTGCCTTCACCAGCTCGGTCGTGATCCGCCGTGGCGGCAGGAACTCCCCGGCAGCGCCTGTGCCAGCCGGCGTCGGGTCACTTCGATACAGATGATAGCCCGCCAGGTCGGTCTCGGTGTTTGCCGCCCAGGTGAGGTCCACGAATCTCTGCTCGCCGCTGGCCGAAGCTACCGCCTGCAGGCCCGTGGGCGCCGCGGGCGGGAAAATATCATGAGCCACGACTTCGACCGTCGCCGAGTCCTCGCCTTCTACCTCCACTGCCGTCTCCCCCTCACGCGGCAGGACGGTCACCACGGCCAGGTGATACTGGTAGGTTTTCTCCCAATCGAAGCTGCGATCTACGATGCGCGCTTCCGGCGTCGCCGTCAGCAGGAACTCCGCGATGACGGCGTCCGCTCCGCCCGGGCTGCGACGGTAAAGGCGATAGCGGTGTCGCATTTCGGGTTCCTCGTGCTGGTGCAAATGTCCCGTCCAGGTGAGCGTGATGCCCTCGGCGCCGACCGTAGCCCGCAGGTCGCCCGGGGGCTCGAGCGTGGGCGCCAAAGGGACGCGCGCGCGGTTGGAAAGTCCGGCGCTCTGGCCGCGCGCGTTCAGGGTCTCAACCGCATAGTAGCGAAAGCCGGTCGGCGTGGCACGCTGCGTCTCGGCAGGGATGCGGTCGGTGAACTCGGCCCTGCCCGCCCCCGCCGCCCAGTGATCGGCGGTCACTTCGCCTGCAACCTCGGCGCAGGTAGTGGCTCTGGCGTCCGCGAGCCGGCACACGCGAGCCACGCCCGGCTGAGTGATCCGGGTGGCATCCGTGGTTTCCGCCGGCGGCGTCCAGGCCAGCATCACGCGGTCGCCCTTGCGCCGGGCCTCGAGGTCCTGGACAGAACGTGGAATCCCCAGCGAGGGCGGCTGGGGCGCTCCCGGCACGGCGCAAGCGGCAAGCAGCAGCAGCAGCGCCACGGCCGAGAGAGCGGAAAGCCGGTTCATGCGAGCGTTACAGGGTAGCAGGTCGGATGGCAGGTGTCAGGCCTTTGGCCGCTCGGAACCGGGGTGGGCCGTCCGGAACATCCTCGTCACGCGCTACTTCTTCTCGGCGCCGCCCAGCACTTCCTTGGCCAGGTTGTTTTCGATGCGGGCCTCGTTGCGGACCACCTCGTAATACGCGGCCTTGAGCAGTTGCTCGCGGCGCTCGCGGAGCTGGCCGCGGATGATCTCCTGCACGCGGGGATCATTGAGGTCGCGCTGTCCTGCAGGCTCTTTGGCCAGCACACGGAGGATGCGGTAACCCCACAGCTCGCGGGTGCGCGGATTCACGACCGGGATGATGCCGCTGGTCTCGCCGGGCTTCAGACGCAGAACGGCGTCGCGCGTGCTGGGCTCCTCGCCCTGCTTGAGCGCCGACTCCGGCACGAAGCCGAGGTCGCCGCCGTTGGAGGCGGTCTGCGGGTCCTCGGACCAGTTCATGGCCAGGGTGGCAAAGTCCTCGCCGCTCTCCAGGCGGTTCATGATCTCCTGGATCTTCTTGCGCGCTTCGGCCTCGCTTTGCGCCTTGGAGTTCTTCTGGTTGCGCACCTGTGGGTTGGGCACAGTGGTCACCACGATCTGTGCCAGGTGGACGCGCGGCTCGATAAGGTTGAACTCCGCCTTGTGCTCCTCGTAATAGCCGGAAACGTCGTTGTCGGAAATCGTGATCTTGGAAGAAATGTCCTTGTTGAGCACCTTCTGGATGGTGAGGTTGCGCCGCAGGTCGCGCTTCAGGTCGTCCAGCGTGAGGTTGCGGTCCTTCAGTCGCTTGTCGAACTCTTCCTGCGTGTAGGGCGCCTTGAACTCGGTGAGCTTCCCGTCCACTTCGGCATCGGTGGCCAGCAGGCCCAGTTTCTCGGCGCGCTGCATCATGATCTCCTGGTCGATAAGGTCGCGCAGGATGCTCAGCCGCAGGCTGGTAGCCTGTTCGCCCGCGGGCGGCTGGGGCGCGCCCGAGGTCTGGTTGGCGAAGTACTTGTCCACTTCGCTCCGCAGGATCTTGCGGCCGTTTACGGTGGCCGCCGTGTCGGCGGAGCTTTCCGTCTTCTTGCATCCGGCCAGGAGACTCAGGGCCAGCAGGAGGGTCAACGACGTCCAGGTACGAGCGCGATTCGGGTTCAAGAGGGTCACATCCTCCACAGGGGACTCAACCGCTGCAGGCGCGGCCGAAGCGCGGCGCCGGCGGGATAGGCGGTCCGTTTCAATTGTTCGGAGCACTGTTCGCGGGCGCGGGCGCAGCCGTGTTCTGCGCCGCCGCAGCCGGCGGCTGCTGGCCGTTCTCCAACAGGATACGATCCAGCACGGCACGCAAGTCCTTGGGCGGCACCGCTCCCGCCACCAGCTCCCCGTTTATGTACAGTTGCGGGGTCGAGTCCACGCCCAGGGCATCGCCTTCCGCGACGGAAGCGCGGATGGCGGAATCATCGGCCTTCTTGATGCAGGCCTCCAGTTGGGCGTTATCCAGCTTGTGCTTGGCGCCGTATTCCCTTGCAATCTTGTCCAGGGTGGCGAGCTGCTCCGGCAGCGGGCGATTCTCGCCGGTGACTTCCTTCTGGTTCAGGTGGATGCGGTCGGCGAAGTCCCAGTAGGCGTCGTGATTCTGCGCCGCCAGGCAATTGGCATCGATCGCAGCGCGCGTCGCCCAGGGATGGATGCTCTGCAGCGGGTAATCCTTGTAAAGGATGCGGACGCGGTCGCCGTGCGTCTTCATGACGTCCTGGAAAAGGTAGCCGTGCATGCGGGCGCAGTACGGGCACTGGAAGTCGTCGTACACCACGACCTCCACTTTGGCGTCCTTGTTGCCGCGGATGGGCCGGCCGCTGGTGTCGATCTTCTTCACGTTCTCGGCAAAGGGATCCTTGCTGACGTCGACTGTGGTCAAGCGATACAGCGTCTTTTCGTCCTTGGAGAGCAGAAAATCGTAGCTGCTGGACCGCTGATCGTCCGACAGCGTGACCGTCACCTTGTCGAAGTCGGGAAAGTCGCTGGCCTTCCGCTCCTTGACTGCGACGTTCACCGTGGCCGGAACCTTGAAGTACGCGCGCACCTGCCGCTCCACGCGCCGGTTGGTTTCGCTGGTCGCCGATTGCGCTGAGCACCCCACGCACACCAGCAGGGCGAGCGCCACCGCGGGCTTGACAATCCACATAGAAATCCGCCTGAGCATGATTTGAGCCTCTATTATCGCATGCGGGCGGCGAGAGCGTCTTGCGGACGCCGCACCGGGGTAACCGGCCCCTGATTACCGGCTTGGCAAACGCCTTCTACTGGCGTATTCCTATCGCCCTATGAAATGAGGGGGAACTCCATGCGCAGAGTGGCTTCTTTCTGGGTCGTGGTAGCGCTGTTGGCTGTGGGCGCGGCGGCGCAAACGGCCAAGGCCGGGCCGGAGCCGGTCGTGGTGATTCGCGCCGGGACGTTGATCGACGGCACCGAAGCACCGCCGCGCACGAACGTGGTCATTGTCATCCGCGGCGATCGCATCCAGGCGGTTGGGGACGCCGCGCAGGTCAAGACTCCTCCGGGGGCCGCGGTCATTGACCTCTCCTCCGCCACCGTCCTTCCCGGATTGATTGACACCCACACCCACCTTTTCCTGCAAGGCGAGATCCCCGAAGAGGGCGGCTATGACGTGCAGTTGCTCAAGCACGGCCTGGCGTTTCGGGCGGCGCGGGCCACAGTCTCCGCGCGGCGCGCGCTCGAACAGGGCTTCGCCACCATTCGCGACGTGGAAACCGAAGGCGCGGGCTACGGCGACGTGGGCATCAAGCAGGCCGTGGACCAGGAATACATCCCCGGACCGCGCATCTTCGCCTCTACGCGCGCCATCTCCTCCACCGGAGGCTACTTGCTGCGCGGTTATGCCCCGGAGATCACCGTGCCCAAGGGCGTCCAGATCATTGACGGGCCGGTGGAAGCGCGCAAGGCGGCGCGCGAGCAGCTCGACCACGGCGCC